>PXES01000146.1 GCA_003564655.1 Paracoccaceae bacterium | reverse complement strand
GCGTAGTACATAACGAGCTACCCGGCGCCCGATCCGCACCAGCAAAGCAACGCGCAAGCCCGAACCCAATGGGGCGTAGCCGCCGCTTACAGGCCATCTCCTTGTCCAGCCAGATCAGCAGCGACCCGCGCTTCCTGGGCGCAGAGTTGTAGGCGGACCAGTTGGTTGTGCGGAAGCGGGCGGGTTTGGGCTTGCTCATGCCGACCCTCTAACCGCATGGATTCGTGATGTGAATCCTTCATGGTGAGAGTTCTGCAGCAACGCCAATGACGAGAAAAAAACCACCGGCGAAGGCCTCGCCATCGTGCGCAGCAGGGGTGATCCCGCGTCGGCGCGTCGGCTACGCCACCCTGCCGGACCCGACATGGGCGCGCCGGCCCCGTCCCCACGGCGCTGACCCGTCAGCTGAACCATGCATTCGACTTTCTTTTCGTTGGAGAAGGTTCAAAAAGCAAGTAGTCATGTGGTGTCCTGCCGGAAGGAATGTCAGGATATCAGCCAGCGCCTGAACAGCATGCAAATTACCGCGCGACATGCAGCCCGTCAGAGCAATATACGCCGCGGATCAGCGATCAACGAGGCATGGTGGCGCAGAAACCGCGCCGCGTCGGCGCCGTTAATCACCCGGTGGTCATAGCTCAGGTCTAGCGGTACCATCCTGACCGGTACCCAACCCTCACCGTCCCAGTGCGGCATGGTTTCAGCGCGGGTCAGGCCAAGGATGGCCAGTTCGGGCGGGTTGACGATCGGGGTGAAGCCGGTCCCGCCGATCCCGCCAAGGTTCGAGATCGTCATCGAGGCGCCGCCCATCTCCTGCCCGCGCAGCTTGCGCGCCTGCGCGCGCCCGGCCAGCGTGGCGACCTCTTCGGCGATCCGCCACAGCCCCTTGCGGTCGGCATCACGGATCACCGGCACCATCAGCCCGTGTTCGGTGTCCACGGCGATGCCGATATGCACATAGTCCTTCAGGATAAGCGTCTCGCCATCGGCCGAGAGCGCGGCGTTGAAGGACGGATAGGCGCGCAGCGTCCGCGCCAGCGCCAGGACATGAAAAGTCAGCGCAGTCAGCCGCACGCCCCGCGCGGCCCCGGCGTCGCGGTAGCGGGCGCACATCGCCTCGACGGCGCGCAGATCGGCGCGGTCATGATGCGTGACCTGCGGGATCATGGCGTTGGCAGCCGACAGGTTGTCAGCCGCGACACGCGCGATGCGCGACATCGGCTCTTCGTGCACCGGGCCATGAGCGGCGTGATCGACCTGCCAGTAGCGGCTGGCATCCGACCCGGAGGCGGGCGCGGCGGGCGTGCTGCCTGACAGATGCCGGTCCACGTCTTCGCGCGCCAGCGTCTCGCGCCCGGTCTCGCGCGCCAATGCGGCCAGATCGACCCCCTTTTCGCCGGCATAGGCGCGGGTGGCGGGCGAGGCGATATAGGACATGGCGCGCTCCTACCAGCTTGCCGAGATGTATTGCGTTTCCATGAATTCGAGCATCCCTTCATGCCCGCCCTCGCGCCCCAGCCCTGACTGCTTGACGCCGCCGAAGGGCGCCGCCGGGTCGCTGACCAGGCCCCGGTTGAGGCCGACCATGCCATAGTCCAGCCGCTCGCAGACCTGCATCCCGCGCTTCATGTCGCCGGTGAAGACATAGGCAACGAGCCCGTATTCGGTGGCATTGGCCCGGGCGATCACGTCGTCCTGATCGGTGAAGGTCTGGATCGCGGCGACGGGGCCGAAGATCTCGTCATGCACGCATTCGGCGTCAGAAGGCACGTTCGACAACACCGTGGGCGGGTAGAAGAAGCCCGGCCCCTCGGGCACCGTGCCGCCCAGTTCCACCTTCGCCCCGCGCGCCACGGCATCGGCCACGAAGGCCGCCACCTTGTCGCGCGTGTCGGCATTGACCAGCGGGCCGACATCGACCGATGGGTCGGATCCGTCGCCCAATTTCAACGCGGCCATGGCGGCGGTGAATCTCGCGGTGAAGTCTTCGGCCACGTCGGCGTGGACATAGAAGCGGTTGGCGGCGGTGCAGGCCTCGCCGAGATTGCGCATCTTGGCCAGCATCGCGCCCGCCACGGCCTCGTCGAGATCCGCATCCTCGAAGACGATCAGCGGCGCATTTCCGCCCAGTTCCATCGCCGGTTTCAGCACCTGATCGGCCGCACCCTTCAGCAGTTTGCGGCCAACCTCGGTCGAGCCGGTGAAGCTGATCACCCGTACCCGCGGATCGGCCATCATGTGGGCCACCAGCTTGCCCGACTGCCGCGTCGGCAGCACGTTGACCAGCCCCGGCGGGACGCCCGCTTCCTCCAGCAGCGGCATCAGCGCCAGCATGGTCAGCGGGGTCTCGGCGGCGGGCTTGATGATCACCCCGCAGCCCGCGGCCAGCGCCGGGGCAATCTTGCGGGTGCCCATCGCGGCCGGATAGTTCCAGGGCGTGACCAGCACCGCCAGCCCCGCAGGCTTATGCTGGACGATGATCCGCGCGCCGGAACCGGGCGCATGGGTGATCAGCCCGTCGGCGCGCACGGCCTCTTCGGCGAACCAGCGGAAGAACTCGGCGGCATAGGTCGCCTCGCCCATCGCGTCGGCGCGGGCCTTGCCGTTTTCCAGCGTGATCAGCCGGGCGAGATCCTCCAGCCGCGCGGTCATCAATTCCCAGGCCTTGCGCAAGACCTCGGAACGCGCACGGGGCGTCCGCGCCGCCCAGTCGGCCATCGCGCGGGCGGCGGCATCGAGGGCGGCATCGGCATCCGCGATCTCGGCCGAGGCGACGGAGGCAATGGCGGCCTCGGTCGCCGGGTTGATGACATCGAAGCGCGCACCGTCAGTGCCGGGGCGCCATTGGCCGTCGATATAGAGATCGGTGTGTTCCATGATCGGTCCCGGGGGTCAGAGAAGCTGCGTCAGCGGGTCGTTCAGCCGGTCGGCGAGACCCGCGACGAGGGCGAGTGCGGTGCCGGCATCAAGCTGGCCGGCGGTGAAATCGAGCGTGATGCGCAGCCCCTCGCCCTCGGCCAGCAGGTTTAGCGTGGGGGCAGCGGCGGCGCCCAGCGACAGGCCGGTGATCGCGCTGGCCGAGAGGTCGCGAAGGATCAGGTCGGGGGCCGCGTCCGTGGTCTCGGGATCGCTGGCCAGCCCCGCGCGATCGGGGTTGTGCAGCCGGATCGGGGTGGTGCCGATGGTGGCAAGCTCAATCACCAGATCCCCCTCGGGCTGCCTGGCGTGGCGCAGGGCGGCGGCGGCGAAACGGCACCAGAGCGCAGAGGCCGGAAGATCGCGCCCCGCCTCCTGTTTCAGCCAGTCCAGCAGCGCCCGGCCCGGTGCGGCATCGGCGCGTGCGGTGATATGCTGCGGCGCGGCCATGCTGGCGGCTTCGGGCGGGGCTTCGGGCGCGGCCTCGGCCGGAAGGTTGCGCAGCGTCTCGATATCGGCGGCATGATAGGGCTGCGGATAGCCCGCCGCGACAAGGCGCGACAGGTCCAGCCCGGCCTCTGCCGCAAGCCTGCGCGCCCTGGGCGAGGCGAAGATGCGGGCCGTGTCAGGGACCGCCGGCTTGGGCGCAGTCTTTGGTGGCGCGGCCCTGGGTTCAGGTTCGGGTGTCTCGGGGGGTGGCGGGGATTCCGCCGCAGCACCGGACTTGCCGGCCGCGCGGGACTGGGTGGGCTGCGCCGGTTTCCCGGCCGAGATGACGGCGATCACCTCGCCTACCGGCACCTCCTGCCCGGCCTCGGCCAGCAGGGCGGCGACGAAGCCCGAGGCGCCGGCCGGCACCTCCATCGTGCTCTTGTCGGTCTCGACCTCCAGCAGCGTCTCGTCGGCCTCGACCGCGTCCCCCGGCGCCTTCGCCCAGGAGACGATCAGCCCGGTATCCTGCGCCATGCCCAGCGCCGGCATGATGACCTTCGCGCCCTCGGGCAGGGCCGAAGTCGGGGTGGCCTGCGGAGCCGGCGCGAGCGCGGGCGTTCCTTCTGTTTCGGGTTTATCCGAAATGACCGCGATCACCTGCCCGACCGGCACATCATCGCCCGCCTTGGCACGCAGATCGGTCAGAAAGCCCGCGGCCTGCGCCTCGACCTCCATCGTCGCCTTGTCGGTCTCGACCTCGAAGAGCGCCTCGCCCTCGGCCACCGCATCGCCCGGCGCCTTGAGCCATTGCACGATCACGCCGCTGTCCTGCGCCATCCCCAGCGCGGGCATGATGATCTCATGCGGCATCGAACATCTCCCCCCGCATCAGGCGGCGGGCGTTCTCGACCACGCCCCCGGGCGTCGGCACGGTCAGATCCTCCAGCGCCGGCGAGAACGGCACGGGCACATCCATCGCCCCCATGCGCAGCACCGGGCCGTCGAGATGGTAAAAGGCCTTTTCCATGATCCGGCTGGCGATCTCGCCGGTGATGCCATAGCTCTGATGCCCCTCGTCGATCACGATGGCGCGGCCGGTCTTTCGGACCGATTGCAGGATTGTCGCTTCGTCCAGCGGGACGATGGTGCGCGGGTCGATCACCTCGGCCGAGATCCCCTCGGCGGCCAGCATCTCGGCGGCCTTCTCGGCCACCTGCACCATGGACGAAGTGCCGATCAGAGTGATGTCGCGCCCCTCGCGCCTGACGTTCGCCTTGCCGAAGGGGATCAGGAGTTCCTCTTCGGGCACCGGGGCCTTGTCGTTATACATCAGCTTGTCTTCGAAGATCACGACCGGGTTGTTGTCGCGGATCGCGGTCTTCATCAGCCCCTTCGCCTCATAGGCCGAGGAGGGCATCGCCACCTTCAGCCCCGGGATATGCGCCACCAGCGCGTGCAGCGATTGGCTGTGCTGCGCGGCCGAGCGGCGGGTGGCGCCCATGTTGGTGCGCAGCACCATTGGCACCTTCAGCTTGCCGCCCGACATGTAATGCTGCTTGGCCGCCTGGTTGCAAAGCTGGTCCATCACCAGAAAGATGAAATCGCCGAACATCAGGTCCACGACAGGCCGCGCGCCGGTCATCGCGGCCCCCACGGCCATGCCGACAAACCCCGGCTCGGAAATCGGCGTGTCGATCACGCGCCCGGTGCCGAATTCCTCGACCAGACCAGAGAGCACCTTGAAGGGCGTGCCCGCCTCGGCCACATCCTCGCCCATCAGGAAGACCGACGGGTCGCGGCGCATTTCCTCGGCGATAGCCTCGTTCACGGCCTTCGACAGCGTTATCTCGCGCATTCCTGCCCCTCCTCAGGCCGCATAAACGTGCTGGTCCACTTCGGACGCATCCGGATAGGCGGCGTCCAAGGCGTAGGCGACGGCCTCGGCCGCATCCTTCTCGATCTCGGCATTCAGCGCATCGAGGTCTTCCTCGGTCGCAAGCCCCTCGCTGACCAGATGCGCCCGGAAACGGATGATCGGATCGCGGTTTTCCTTCCAGTCCTTTTCCTCGGCCCTGGAGCGGTAGTATTCCCGGTTGATGTCGCCGACATGGTGGCCGTGATAGCGATAGGTCATCAGTTCCATGAAGAACGGCCCCTCGCCCTTGCGCGCCCGCGCCACCAGCTTGCGGGTCAGGTCATTGACGGCCAGCACATCCTGCCCGTCCACCTGATGCGCCTCGATCCCGAAGGCCTCCGCCCGCGCGGTGATCGAACCGGCGGCGATCTCGTCGGTCCTGGTGTATTCGGAATAGCCATTGTTCTCGCAGGCATAGATGACCGGCAGTTTCCACAGCGCGGCCATGTTCATCACCTCGTACCACAGCCCCTGCGCGGTCGCCCCGTCGCCAAAGAAGCAGACCGTCACATCCTCCGACCCCTGCAATTTCGCGCGCAGGGCCGAGCCCGTGGCGATGCCCATCGAGCCGCCGACGATTGCATTCGCGCCAAGGTTCCCGTGGCTCTGGTCGGCGATATGCATCGAGCCGCCCTTGCCCCGGCAATAGCCCTCGGCCTTGCCCAGAAGCTCGCAGAACATCTCCTTGAACCCGGCCCCCTTGGCCACGCAATGCCCGTGCCCTCGATGGGTCGAGGTGATGCGGTCCTGATCGGTCAACGCCTCGCAGATGCCAACGGCGACGGCTTCCTCGCCCGAATACATATGCGTCAGCCCCGGCATCTTCGCGGACAGATAAAGCTGGTTGGCGTTGTCCTCGAAGGTGCGGATGCGCACCATCTGGGAATACATCCGCAGGTATTCTTCGGTGTTCGACTTGGCCTTGGCCATCGCTGCGTCCTTTCAAGGGGGCCGACGCCCCATCTTCATCTTGCCCAAAATACTCCCGCCGGAGGCACGCCCCGAGAGGGGCGTTCAATAGCGGTTCGCGATGGGCAAATCCTCGGCCGGGAACAGGCTGATCACTTCGCAACCCGTCTCGGTCACCACCACCTCTTCCTCGATCCGCGCGGCCGAATAGCCGTCGGTCGCCGGGCAATAGGTTTCCAGCGCGAAGACCATCCCGGTCCTGATCTCCATCGGATGTTCCAGGCTGACGGCCCGGCTGATGATCGGCCGCTCGTGCAGCGCCAGCCCCAGACCATGGCCGAACTGCAGACCGAAAGCCGCGTCCTCGTTCGGAAAGCCGAGCGATTGCGCCGTCGGCCAGACTTCGGCCACCTTGTCGGTGGTCACGCCCGGCCTGATCATCGCGATGGACGCATCGATCCATTCGCGCGCCTTGACATAGGCATCATTCTGCGACGGCGTGGCCCGGCCGACATTGAAGGTCCGGTAATAGCAGGTCCGGTAGCCCTGATAGCTTTGCAGGATGTCAAAGAAACACTGGTCGCCAGGCCGGATCAGTCGGTCCGTGAAGTTATGCGGATGCGGATTGCAGCGCTCGCCGGAAATCGCGTTGATCGCCTCCACATCATCCGAGCCCATTTCGTAGAGCATCTTGTTGGACAGCGCGACGATGTCATTCTCGCGCACGCCCGGTTTCAGCTCTTCATAGATCATGTGATAGACGCCATCGACCATCGCGGCCGCCTGGGTAAGAAGCTGGATCTCGTCCCAGTTCTTGATCTCGCGAGCGGCCAGCATGATCTGCTGGCCATCGACGACCTTGATGCCCTCTTCCTGCAGCGCATGGAACATGGCCGTTTCGGCATAATCCACGCCCACCGGCATGTCCGCCATGCCAGCATCCTTGATAAGCTGCGCGATCATCTTGGCGTATTTGCGCATCAATCCGAATTCCGGCGGGATGGTGCCGCGCATGCCGACCACACCGGCGAGGCAGTGATCCGGCTCCAGCCAGTCGGAATACCGCTTGTGATGCACGGCGGCCGAGCCGAAATCCCAGACATACGGGCTGTCATCACCCGTCAGCAGGCAGAAACGACACATCTTGTCGCGTTCCCACTCACCGATCTTGGTGGCGGTGACGTAGCGGATATTGTTCACATCGAACAGAAGCAGCGACCCGGCCGGAGAGTTCTGCAGGGATTGCCGCGTGCGCGCCAACCGGTAGCGGCGCAGGCGGTCATGGTCGATCCGGCGTTCGAAATCGACCGAGGTATGGCCCCAGGCGGGCAGGCGGTCGCGCCATTCCCAGTTGGGGTCCAGATCCTGCGGGGTCAGCAGGTTGGGCATCAGGGCTCGTGACATGACAAGGCTCCGTGGATGCGTGGCACCACGCATCGCTGTTGTGAGGATGAAGGGGGGACCGGCTCAGCGGGTCACTGGATGCACCAGCCGCCGTCGATATGGATCATCTGCCCGGTCATGTAGTCGCTGTCGGCACTGGCCAGAAACGCGGCCGTGCCCTTGATGTCATCGGGGTAGGAGACGCGCTTGATCTGCAGCGCGTCGCGCACGATGTCCTCATAGGCCTGCCCCTCGCGGTCCTTGAAACCGATATCGACCAGATCCTTGTCCAGTTGCTCCCATAGCGGGGTGACCACCACGCCGGGCGCGTAGCCGTTCACCGTGATCCCGTGCTCGGCCAGCGCCACGGCGCCGCAATGGGTCAGCGCGAGGCAGCCATATTTGGACGTGCAATAGACCGTCACATCCACCAGGGGCTTGCGCGAGGCGATCGAGCCGACATTGATCAGCTTGTAGGGATACTCCTGCTTGCCCTGCGCGATCATCTGGCGCGCGGTTTCCTGCATCCCCAGCCACATCGCCTTAGTGTTGACGTTCATGATGAGGTCCCAGTTGTCCTCGTCGATATCCATGAAGAAACGGGGCTTGTTCAGACCCGCGTTGAACAGACCCACATTGATCATCCCGAAGGCATCGACAGTGGCGGCAACGGCGCGGGCGTTGTCCTCGCGGCTGGTCACGTCCATCTGCACGGCAATGGCGCGGCCATTGCCCGCGGCGTTGATCTCGTCAGCCATGGATTGCGCGGCGCCGAGGTCCAGGTCGCCCAGGCAGACATTTGCCCCCATCGCGGCGAAGTGCTGCGCATTGGTCGCCCCCATCCCGCGCCCGGCGCCGGTAATCAGAATGTTCTTGCCCGTCAGGCGCTTGGTATCCATGGCTTGTCCTCCTCAAGTTCCGGAATTTCGCAGCGCGTCCTCGGCCCGCTTCTGGGCACGGCGCAACGCATCGCGCGGCGAGACGATGCCGCGCAGCATGTCGTGGATTTCCTGGCCGCAGATCTCGATCAGGGCCGAAATCTGGGGGATCGGCGGGCGCGGCCAGTATTGCAGTTCGTCGCGCATCGACATGGCGTCGACGGCCTCGAAGATCGGCGACAGGCGGCGCACGTCCGGGTCGGCGCCGACCGAGTAGCGCGGCGCGGTGCGGCTGCCGTTGATGACGTAAAGCTTCTGCGCGGCAGGCGAGGTAAAGGCGATAAGCGCTTCGGCCGCAGCCTCGCGGCGCTCGGGTGCCAGATTCGCGGGAATGCCCAGCGCATAGCCGCCGACCGGGGCGACCGGCGTGCCCTGCGGCCCGGCCGGGTGCGGCAGATATCCCGTGTTGCGATAGGCTGGCGAGGTCGCGTCGCCCTCGAAATACGGGGCCAGCAGCGTGTAGCCATAAGCCATCGCGATCCGCCCGGCGGCGTAGGGGCGGATGCGCTCATACCATGACATCGACAGGATCTCGGGCGGCGAGAACTCCAGCAGCGCCAGCAGATAGTCGCAGGCATCGCGCGCCAGCGGCGTGTCGATGCTGGGCACGATGGCATTGCGCCCGGCAAGATCGGCCGCAAAGCCGCCCGCAATGGGGTCGAGGTTGACAATCGGCTGTCCGAAATCGGCGCAGGCCATCAGGAACTGATGCCCCAGCGCGGTGCCGCGCGCCGCGTTCCAGGCAATGCCGTAGCGCCCCCGCGCCGGCTGGTGGAAATGCCGCGCGGCCTCCAGCACCTCGGCGGTCGTGCGCGGCGGCTCGATCCCGTCCTGTGCGAACCAGTCGGTCCGGTAGAACAGCAGTTCGGGCGTCGTCTGGCTGGGCACGCCGTAGGGCCGGTTCCCCCAATGCGTGGCCAGCCAGCCAGCCGTATGAAAATCCGCCGGGTCCAGCCGTTCGATATTCAACACCGTGTCCAGCGGCAGCAGGACACCCTTTTCGGCGAACTCGCCGATCCAGGGCAGGTCGACGGCGATGATGTCATAGCGGCTGGACGGCCGCTCGGCATTGCGCAGCGCCTCCTCGCGCAGCCGGTCGATGGAGAAGGCGCGCTGACTGATCGAGGTGCCGATGATCTGCTCGAACTGCCGCTTGAGATTGGCCATGACCATGAAGGTCGGATCGCCATGCACCAGGATGCGCAGCCCGCCTGACAGCTTGAGCGGTTCTGGCAGCACCTGCGGCGGCGCGATGGTCTGGCTGGCGGGAAGGTAGGAGGCGCCGAAGTAATAGTCCGTCCCGGCCTGGCCCGGCTCGGTACCAAGGCCCGTCGTCAGGCGGTGCACACGCTCGGAGAGTCGCTGCCAGTTGGCCAGCAGCTTCGCCGTGGGATGCAGCGAAAAGGACCGCCCGCTGCGCGAGCGGGTGCGCTGTTCGATCAGATCGGCGGCCAGCATCTCTTCAAGCCGCCGCCGGGCGGTGGCATAGGGCACACCGGCAGCGGCGATCAGGCTGGTCGCCGTCAGCAGCCGCCCCGAATGGTGACCCCGCAGCAGCGCAACCGCCATGCGCAGATGCGGATTCGGGGCGGAAATCTCCAGCGCCAGTTCGATCTCGCCGCACAGCGCGTCGACGAAATCCAGCAGCGCCACCGCATCCGGCTCGGCGGGGCGCGGCGCCCCGGCGGGCGTCCCCGGCCGATATGCCGGATGTCCATTTTGAACAACTTCCATCTTCACGGAATGGCTCGTTTTCGGTTCAGCCCGGGTTTTTCCGGGCGTGGTGGATGGCGGCATGGTGCGACTCCTTGCAGGATGTACGGATCGGCCAAGCGGGCACAGTCAGGTAATGTTCATTCTGGATATCATCTTGTCCATATTGGACATCTAATCGGTACGGTTTCGGGGTGCCTGACCGCAGCATCGGGTCATCCTGCACATGCAGGGCGAATCGCGGACGGCATGGACCGGCTGCGGGAAGTCAGGCGACATCATCGGGAGGTTCACGATGTCCAGAAGGATCACGTCACTACTTGCGACCAGCGCGGCTATCGCGCTTGCCGGCGCCGCCAACGCCGATACCGTGCGGATCGGCATCACGCAGAACAATGTCGGCATCGACAGCTACCAGACCACCTACGAGCGGGCATTCATCGAAGCCGCCGACGCGAACGACGATGTCGAGGTGATCGTGCTCGATGCCGGTGGCGATGTCGCGCGCCAGATCAGCCAGATGCAGGACCTGATCCAGCAGCAGGTCGACGCGATCATCATCTGGCCGACCGATGGCCAGGCGCTGGTGCCGGCGGTCCGCAACGCGCACCGCGCCGGGATTCCGGTGGTGGTGACCAATTCGAATATCGCCGAGGCCGGGCTGGAGTTCATCGCGGCCTTTTCGGGGCCGAACAATATCCAGCAGGGCATCTACTCTGCCGAGATGATGTGCGAGGCGCTGGATGGCGAAGGCCAGATCGTCCAGGTCACCGGCATGCCCGGCTACACCACCGCCATCGAGCGCCAGCAGGGCTTCGATGACCGCCTGGCCGAACTCTGCCCCGATGTTGTGCAACTCGACATCCAGCCCGGCGACTGGAACCGCGAGCGCGCGCAGCGTACTATGGAAACCTTCCTGACCCGCTTCGACAACATCGACGGCGTGTATTCGGGCGATGACAACATGGGTGTCGGCGCGCTGAATGCCGCCATCGACGCAGGCCGGGCCGAAGGCATGGTCTTCATCGGCGCCACCAACTTCGCCGTCGGCTATGACGCGATGGCGCGCGGCGAATACTGGGGCTCGGTCTATCAGTCGCCGGTCGATGATGCCCGCGCCGCGCTGCAGACCGCGCTGGACGTGCTGGCCGGCGAGGACGTGCCGCTGCTGAACTATTTCGACACGCCGAAGATCACGCAGGATAACATGGACGAGTTCGACCGTCCGGTGTTCTGATCTCGCGGCCGCGGGCGGGCCGGGGCCGATGCCCTGCCCGCCCCCTTGCACCTGCCATTCCGTGCTATCGTGCGACCCGCACCGGGGAGGGTGCGGCCATTTCTTCCGGGGAGGAGCCCGATGCTGTTGACCCGCCTCAAGGCCGGCGGACCCGCGATTGCCAAACAGGGCATCCTGGTCGCGTTCATCCTGTTCATGATCGTCTTCTCGCTGGCCTCGGACCGCTTCTTGTCCATGGACAACGTGATGTCGGTGTTGCGCCAGTCGGCCATCATCGGGGTCATGGCGCTGGGCGTGACCGTGGTGGTGATCGGCGGCAATCTGGATCTCTCGGTCGGCTCGATGCTGTCCTTCGCCACGGTTCTTGTGGTCGATCTCCATGACAAGATCGGCCCCGAGATGGCGATCCCGGTGATGGTCTTCGCCACGCTTTGCCTCGGCGCGATCAACGGTTTCCTGATCGGCTTTCTGCGGCTCAACTCGCTCATCGTGACGCTGGGGATGCTTTCGGCGATCCAGGGTCTGGTGCTGATCTACAGCGGTGGGCAGAACGTGGATATCGTGGACCAGAGCGGCACCTGGTTCCGGTTTTTCGGCCGTGGCGCGATCCTTGGCATCGCAACGCCGATCATCATCTTCGCGCTTCTGGCCCTGATCATCCATGTGGTCATGTCGATGACCCCCTTCGGCCGCAAGGTCTATGCGGTGGGCGGCAACCCGACGGCCTCGGTCTTCTCCGGCATTCCGCGTTCGCGCGTGGTCTTCGCCACCTACCTGATCTCGGCGCTCTGCGTGGCCGTCGCGGCGATCATCCTGGGCAGCCGGGTCATGGGCTCGCAGAACAATGTCGGCCAGGGCTACGAGCTTCAGGTGCTGGCGGCGGTGATCCTGGGCGGCACCTCGCTTCTGGGCGGTTCGGGCAGCATCATCCGGACGGTGCTGGGCGTGCTGATGCTGGCCTTCATCCAGAACGGCCTGATCCTGATGGGACAGCCCTATTACACGCAATGGCTGGTCACCTGGGCGGTCATCATCATCGCGGTCTGGCTGGACGTCGCGGCCAAGCGCGGCCGGCTGTTCTCGCCCATAGCCTGAGGAGGGCGCGCCGATGTCCACGACCAACGCCACCACCCCCGGCCCCGCCGCAGCACCGCTGCGCTGGCTGATGCGCAACCCGATCTGGGGCTTCGTGCTGATCATCTTCGTCTTCTTCAGCCTGGCCACGGACCATTTCTTCGATATTCGCAACTTCCAGAACATCATGGTCCAGACCTCGACCATCGGGCTGATCGCGCTGGGCATGACGCTGGTGATGATCAACGGCAATATCGACCTGTCGGTTGGCGCGACGCTGGCGCTGGCGGCGGCCTTCGCGGTCGATGTGCAAAGCTGGGCGATGTTCGCCACCTGGGGCAACTGGCAGATCTTTCCGGCGGTCTGCGCAGCACTGTTGGTCGGCATCGCGCTGGGCGCGCTGAACGGGTTCATCGTCTGGAAAACCGGGGTGGATGCCTTCATCGTGACGCTGGGCGCGATGCTGGGCATCCGCGGGCTGGTCTTTGTCTATACCGGCGAATCCTCCTTCTATGCCATGAACTTCGCCTATTCGGACTTCAGCGCGCTTTCCATCGGGCCGCTGCCGGTGCTGGCGCTAATCTTTCTGGCCTGCACCCTGGCCGTGCATCTGCTGCTCAGCCGCACGGTGCATGGCCGCAACGCCTATGCCGTGGGCGGCAACCGGGAGGCGGCGATCAATGCCGGCATCCGGGTGGGTCCGCACATGATGGTCAACTTCATGATCATCGGCTTTCTGGCTGCGCTCTCGGGCGTGCTGCTGTCCACCCAGATGGGCGCGGCGACGCCGAACCTGGGCCGCGACTACGAGCTGTGGGTGATCACCGCGGTCGTGCTGGGCGGCACCAAGCTCACGGGCGGCAAGGGCGACATCATCGGCACCTTCGGGGGGGTGCTGGCCATCGGCATCCTGCGAAACGGGATGAATCTGATGCAGGTGCCGGCCTTCTATGTCTATGTCATCCTCGGTTCGATCCTGATTGCCGTGCTGTTCCTCGACAAGCAGTTCAACCGCCGCACGCAGGGAGGGCTGCGCCTGTGACCGAGACCACCACTCAACCCGCCCTGCGCCTTCAGGATATCGTCAAGACCTTTCCGGGCGTGCGCGCGCTGGATGGCGTCAGCTTCGAGGTGATGCCCGGCGAGGTTCACGCGCTGCTGGGCGAGAATGGCGCCGGCAAGTCCACGCTGATGAAGGTGCTGGCCGGGATGTACCAGCCCGATGAGGGGCTGATCTTCATCGGCGGCGGGCAGGTCCGTGTCGCCAACCCGATGGAGGCCAAGGCGCAGGGGATCGTCCTGATCCACCAGGAACTCAGCCTCGCGCCCGAGATGAGTGCTGCCGAGAACATCTATCTGGGCGAATTGCCGTGCAAGAGCTTCGGCCGGGTCGACTGGAAGGCACTCTACGCCAGGTCGAACGCGATCCTGGAACGGCTGAGATGCCGCTTCCGGGCCGATGCGCTGGTGGCGGACCTGTCGATCGCCAACCAGCAGATGGTCGAGATCGCGCGGGCGCTGACCGTCGATGCCCGCGTGGTGATCTTCGACGAGCCCACGGCCTCGCTGACCGATGCCGAGAAGGTGGTGCTCTTCGACATCATCACCGACCTGAAGGCGCAAGGGGTGGGGATCGTCTACATCTCGCACCGGATGGACGAGATCTTCACCTTGTCCGACCGCATCACGGTGCTGCGCGACGGCGCCTATCGCGGCACGCTGACCACCGCCGAGACCGATGAGGACGCGGTGACCCGGCTGATGATCGGCCGCAGTCTGGACCTGTCGCAGCGCGTCGCTGCTGGCGAGGTCGGCGAAGTGGTACTGGAAGCGCGCGGGCTGTCCTGCGCGCCGCTGTATGAAGACGTCAGCTTTCAGGTCCGCGCCGGCGAGGTGGTGGGCTTCTACGGGCTGGTCGGCGCCGGGCGGACCGAGATTGCCGAGACCCTGTTCGGCCTGCGCACGCCCAACGCCGGCACCATCCTGATCGACGGCAAGGAAGTCACGATCGGATCACCACAGGATGCGATCCGCCTCGGCATCTCGCTGGTGCCCGAGAACCGCAAGGAACAGGGCCTGGTGCTGGGCATGAACTGCCGCGACAACATGACCCTGCCGCAGGTGGGTGACCTGACCACCGGCCCCTTCGTCTCGGGCGGGGCCGAGGTGTCGATCTTCGATCAGTATCGCGACCGTCTGGCGATCAAGACGCCAAGCTGGCGCCAGCCCGTGGGCTTCCTGTCAGGGGGCAACCAGCAGAAGATCGTGATCGGCAAATGGCTGTCGATGCAACCGCGCGTGCTGATCGTGGACGAGCCGACCCGCGGCATCGACGTGGGTTCGAAATCCGAGATCCACAACCTGATCCGCCAGCTGGCCGGGCAGGGCTACGCGGTCATCGTGATCAGTTCTGAAATGCCCGAGGTTCTTCATGTCGCCGACCGGATCGTGGCGATGTATCATGGCCGGGTCATGCGCAGCTTCAACGCTGGCGAGGTGACCGAGGACAGTCTGGTCCAGGCGATCTCGGGGATCGGCAACGGCAAGGCCGCCTGAGGCGGGCGCAACAAGCCGCTTCGCTTGTTTCTCCAATCACGCGGCGCGGCAAGGCACTGTTGCAGAAGGATGGCCCGCTTCTAATACGAAATCCGGCAGATTGGCTCGGGACCGACGGACATCGAAGGAAAACGGGCTTTGGAAAGCCCGTTTGCACGCGCCTTCGAAGGCGCGTCACCCCGCCCCTGCCGAAGCGATCAGCCGGAAACGGTATAATACCAACGGCTCTAGCCCTTGACCGTTTTTGCGCAGTCTCTTCGGGTAACGGGTCGGGCGGTGTCGATGTCGTTGGCGAAGACGTTCCAGGCGTCGCAGCATCGTCCGACGGTCTCGTCATAGACTTGCAAGGCGGAAATGGCGAGGCGGTTGGCGCGAAGGCAGGCCCATACACTTTCTGAAGCAGGTCGAACCCGGCCTGCCTGGCCAGTAGCGGTATCAGCGTGGTGCTGTCGGGGACGCGAGGCGCCTTGGAGCCATGCCAGCCGGCGCCGAAGAGGAAGAGAACGGCGTGTGCACCTTCGGCGACGGTGCGGGATATCTCGGAGAGGTGGGCGTTGATGGCGGCCGTGTCGGCAGAGGTCATGACCAGCGCGGCCGTGACGCCGCGCCCGAGGCAGACGGCGGCGAAGAGTGAGCCTGCGAAGCCCCAGGTTCGAGAGAGCGGGCGATCACCGTGGATTATCGGGTAGCCCGGAATGCGCGCGAGCGGCTGCCGCGTGGCGCCCGGATGCGGGTCAGCATGCCCTTCTGGCCGACCCTCGCTTCAACCTGGAACCGAATTTCCAACGGCTTGCCGCGGGCGTGCGCCGGCAGGGCATCTGTGACCGTCATGGCGACGTCATTGAACGCCTCCTGAGCCTCGGGATCGTATCTCGGGCGCTGCGGGCGCACAGGGATGGGGCCAAAACCGAGTGCGAACAACTGCTTGCGCCCGGCGCGCTCGTGCATCTTGACGCCAAGGCGCGCCTCGATCCGCGCCTCCAGGTTGACCCGCCGCCAACGTCCCACCCCGTCTACGGCGAGGGCCGGTTCCGTTCCGCACCATCTGCGCAAGCTCGGCCTTCCGCGCGGCGCTCAGCCGCGGCTTCGGCCCGTCCGACCGGCGGTTCGACAGCCTTGCCAGCCGCTCGGCGTCATAGCGGCAAACCCGGTCCCGAAGCGTTTGCCGGTCAATCCCGCAACGCTCGGACACGGTCCTGCGGCCTTCCCCGTCCATCACCAGCGCGATCGCCAGCATCCGCCGTGCCGCCTTCGCATCCGTCGTCTTCGCCGCCCCAGCCAGGAGCGCGCGCGCCGAAGGCTCTGATCATGTGATCAAACCGCGATCGAAACCTCCTTGCCCCGATGACAGTGAAAGACGGCGCCGAGCCCAGGGGATCCTGCCCGGGTCACAGGCCGGGGCCGTTGGTATCGCACCCTGCGCGCGGTCCGGCTTCTCCGGTGTGGCGACATTGTCGAGGCTCGGCAGGCGCCTGGAGATCGGGGCCAGCGTTCCGGTCTCGACCATGTTGCCCTCGAAGACCCCATGCGCGATCGGCAGTCTGGACAACGCCCGGGTCAAACCGGCGACCGATCCCATGTAGAAACCCGCCTTGCCCATAGGCGCGCAAGGATGATGGAAAGCGC
>PXES01000089.1 GCA_003564655.1 Paracoccaceae bacterium | reverse complement strand
AGTGTTTTCCGGGATGCACGCAGCCATCGGCCCGATTTGATCAATATCAAAGACAGCTTTCTGAATTGGGCGCAGACTCATGGTTTCGTTTCCCGATCACCTTCAGGAGTTCTCCATGACCGAAACTGTCAAGCCATTCCCCCGCGATACCGTCGGAGAGGGTCAGGAACAGACAGCCTCGGCGCAGACGGCCGAGACGAGACCGGATGCGGATGGCGAACTTCCCGATCAGGGCACCGCAGGGCTGCGGCTAAAGACCGCACCGAAAAATCACAGGTGGCGGCCTGATCCGGACGATCTGACCACCGAAGAGCTACGACAGTTTTTCGAATCCGATCGCTATCCCTATCGCTACAAACTCGCGCGCAAGCCCTATGAGCAAGAGAAGTCGCGGCTTCAAGCGGAGCTTCTGAAGGTCCAGAAATGGGCCATCGAGACCGGGGAGCGTTTCGTCTTCCTGTTCGAGGGGCGCGATGCCGCTGGCAAGGGCGGCACGATCAAGCGTTTCAACGAGCATCTGAACCCGCGTTTCGCGCGGGTCGTGGCACTCAACAAACCCTCCGAGAAGGAGCGCGGCGAATGGTATTTCCAGCGCTATGTGGAGCATTTGCCAACATCGGGTGAAATGGTTTTCTATGACCGCAGCTGGTACAACCGTGCCGGGGTCGAGCGTGTCATGGGATTCTGCAAGCCGACGGAATACCTCGAATTCATGCGCCAGGCGCCCGAGTTCGAACGCATGCTCGTGCGCTCGGGAATCAGGCTTTACAAGTTCTGGTTCTCGGTCACGCCCGTAGAACAGCGCCGCCGCTTCGAATCGCGCGAGACTGACCCGCTCAAGCGCTGGAAACTCTCTCCCATCGACAAGGCGAGCCTGGGTAAATGGGATGAGTATACCGAAGCCAAGGAAGCGATGTTCTTCTACACCGATACCGCCGACGCGCCCTGGACTGTCATCAAGTCCAAGGACAAGAAACGCGCACGGCTCGAATGCATGAAGCATTTCCTCTCGACGCTCGAGTATCCGGACAAGGATACCAGTGTCGCAGGCAAGCCCGATCCGTTGATCGTGGGGCGCGCACGCCATGTGGTTCTCTCCCGTGCGGAACTGGCGCATGTCATGGGGACCTCTGCGGGATAGGTGTTTCGGCCCGCCCTTCAGCACCGGCGAAATGCGATGCTGACCAAGCTGACTTCGCTTCTCGGTCCGAATCGCCTCTGGTCTGAACTTGCCGCACGCGTTATGCCGCGCTGCGATCGGTTTGTTTGCCGCCGGTCGCTTGCCCAGACAGGAAGAGCGCATAGCCCATGCTGCCCGCCCCGTCCCTCATCGCCGGGTTCGGCTGCACCTCGACCGCGACGCAGGGCGGCCTCTTTCGGGCGCTGGACGCGCAGGCACCTCACCGCATCACCGCCATCGCATGCCCCGAGGCGCGCGCGGCCTTGCTCGCACCTCTCGCCACAGCCCTGGGCCTGCCGTTGATCACCTTGCCGCGCGCCGCGCTGCACGGTATCGAGACGCCGACGCACTCGGCCCGCGCGCTCAGCGCCTATGGCACCGGCAGCGTCGCCGAGGCCTGCGCGCTGGTCGCAGCAGGGCCGGGGGCGCGGCTGTTGGTGGCGCGGTGGGTGTCGGAGTGCGGGCAAGGGACCTGCGCTATCGCAAGGGGGGCGGAATGACGGTGCATTTCATCGGCGCAGGCCCCGGGGCGGCGGATCTGCTCACCCTGCGCGGGCGCGATCTGCTGGCGGCGTGTCCGGTGTGCCTCTATGCCGGGTCACTGGTGCCCGAGGGGGTTCTGGCGCATTGCCCCCCCGCTGCGCGGATCGTGAACACGGCCCCGCTGTCGCTTGACGCGATCATCGCCGAGATACAGGCCGCCGAGGCAGCAGGGCAGGACGTGGCGCGGCTGCATTCGGGCGATCTGTCGGTCTGGTCGGCGATGGGAGAACAGTTGCGCCGCCTGCGCGCATTGGGCATCGCCTACACGGTCACACCCGGCGTGCCGTCCTTCGCCGCCGCTGCCGCAGCACTTGGGGCGGAGTTGACGCTGCCCGGGGTCGCGCAATCGCTGGTGCTGACCCGCACGCCGGGACGGGCAAGCGCCATGCCAGCGGGCGAGACACTGGCTGCCTTCGGCGCGACCGGGGCGACGCTGGCCGTGCATCTGTCGATCCAGAACCTCGCCTCGGTCGTCGCCGATCTGGTGCCGCATTACGGGGCCGATTGCCCGGTGGCGGTGGTGTGGCGCGCAAGCTGGCCGGATCAGCGGGTGGTGCGCGGGTGCCTTGGCGATATCGAGGCATGCGTGGCGGGCAGCATGGAGCGCACGGCGCTGATCCTGGTGGGGCGCGTGCTGGCGCAGGAAGGGTTCGACGAAAGCTGCCTCTACGCGCCGGAATACGACCGCCGGTTCCGACCCCAGAGTGCTGATTCGGTCTATCGGGACAGCCGCGAATGACGCCCGGGGGGATGATCTCTGCACCGGCTTCGGGCACTGGCAAGACGACCGTGATGCTGGGGCTGTTGCGCGCACTGGCCGAGGACGGTCTCTCCGTGCAGCCTTTCAAGAGCGGGCCGGATTACATCGACCCGGCCTTTCACCGCGCCGCCTGCGGTCGGGCATCGTTCAACCTTGATACCTGGGCAATGGGGCCGCGGCTGTTCGCCGCGATCGCGGCCGAGGCCACGGGGGCGGATATCGCGCTCGCGGAAGGGTCGATGGGGCTCTTCGACGGCGTGGCGACAAGGGGCGGCATTGCCCATGGAGCCAGTGCAGAGACCGCCGCGCGATTGGGCTGGCCGGTGGTGCTGGTGGTCGATGTCTCGGGACAGGCGCAATCGGCCGCCGCCGTAAGCCTGGGCTTCGCGCGCTACGCGCCCGAGGTGGTGATCGGCGGTGTCATCCTGAACCGTGTGGCGAGCCCCCGGCATGAACGGCTGGTGCGGCTGGGGATGGAGCGCGCCGGACTGCCGGTGCTGGGGGCGCTGCCGCGCCGGGGCGATCTGACGCTGCCCGAGCGGCATCTGGGGCTGGTGCAGGCGGTCGAGCATCCCGATCTGGATCACGCCATTGCCGAATACGCCGCCTTTCTGCGCGCGCATGTCGATCTGGCGGCGTTGCGCGCACTGGCCACGGGAGGGGGCATGCCGACGGGGGGCACGCTGCCACGCCCGCCCGCGCAGCGCATCGCGCTGGCGCAGGATGCCGCGTTTTCCTTCACCTACCCGCATCTGCTGGAAGGTTGGCGCCGGGCGGGGGCCGAGATCCTGCCCTTTTCGCCGCTGGCCGATGAGGCACCCGACCCCGCGGCCGATCTGGTCTGGCTGCCCGGGGGCTACCCCGAGTTGCATGCCGGGCAACTTGCGGCCGCCGGGCAGTTCCGCGCCGGGATGCTGCGCCATGCCGAGACCCGCCCGGTGCATGGCGAATGCGGGGGCTACATGGCGCTGGGAGCCGGGCTGGTGGACAAGGAAGGCCAGCGCCACGCGATGCTGGGGCTTCTGGGGGTCGAGACCAGCTATGCGACGCGCAAGATGCATCTGGGCTACCGGCAGGCGCGGTTGCTCTCGCCGATGCCGGGGCTTGGCGCAGGGGCGCGTTTGCGCGGGCACGAGTTTCATTATTCCACGATCCTCGCCGAGCCGGATGATCCCTTGGCCGAGATCGGCGATGCGGACGGCGCGCCCGTGCCCGAGACCGGGTCGCGGCGTGGGCATGTGACAGGGACATTCTTCCACCTGATCTCGGAGGAGGCGCCATGAGGCCGACGGCGCAAGGGGGGCTGTCTGCCCCTCTCTTGGGTCTGCGGCCCAATTCAGCCCCCGAGGATATTTGGGGCAAAGATGAAAGAAGGATGCGGGTGTCGGGGTGTCGGGTGCGCGGCGCGTCTTCCGGCGCGTCTTACATTTTCGTGCCTCGCCCGGTGGCGCGGAAGGCTGCCCGGCAAGATAGCGCCCTTGGGTCGATGCGTCGGCGCGCCGAACAGCCT
>PXES01000114.1 GCA_003564655.1 Paracoccaceae bacterium | reverse complement strand
GAACCGGGCGAGGCCGTGGCGCTGGATGCCGGGATTCTGGTGGGCGAAGTGCTGGATGTGGTCGAGAATGACGGGCCGAATGCGATCCTCGATATCTCGGCCACCTGCCACATGCCCGATGTGATCGAGGCCCCGTATCGCCCCGCCCTGATGGGGGAGGATGGCGCGGTGCAGGTCCGGCTGGGCGGCCCAAGCTGTCTGGCCGGTGATGTCATCGGGCGCTACGCCTTTGCCGATGTGCCGCAGATCGGGGCGCGCGTCGCCTTCCTCGATCAGGCGCATTACTCGATGGTCAAGACCACCACCTTCAACGGCGTGCGGCTGCCATCGCTCGCCGTGTGGAACAGCGTGACGGATGCGCTACGCGTGATCCGCGACTTCGATTACCAGGATTTCAAGGGACGGCTGTCGTGATCTATCTCGGCTCTGAACTCACCCCCGAGGAACGCGCGCCCGAGGCGCGCTTCCATGTCGTGCCGATGCCGCTAGAGAAGACCGTCTCTTACGGGGCGGGAACAGCTGACGGCCCTGCGGCCCTCATCGCCGCGTCGGACCAGCTCGAACGGCTGTGGCGAGGGTTCGAACCCTGCGCGGCGGGCATTTGCACCACGCCACCCATCGACTGTACGGGGCCGATCGCGGACGCGCTCGCCGCCCTTTCGGCGCGGGTCGAGGGGATCGTGCTGGCGGGCAAGACGCCTGTGACACTGGGCGGCGAACATTCGCTGAGCTGGGGTGCGGTGACCGGCGTGCAGCGCACGCTGGGCCGCCCCGTCGGGGTGGTGCAGATCGACGCACATGCCGATCTGCGCCGCGCCTATCAGGGGTTTCGCCATAGCCACGCCTCGGTCATGCAGCTTCTGATCGAGGAAGAGGGGACGCGGCTGGCGCAATTCGGCGTGCGCGCGCTGAGCGCCGAAGAGGCCGAGTGCCGGGTACGCAACGATGTGGTGTTCCTCGACGCCGAGGAGCTGGTGACGGGCGGCATCTCGGCGATCACCCTGCCCGATGATTTCCCGCGTGATGTCTATGTCAGCTTCGATGTCGATGGGCTGGATGCGGCGATCATGCCCGCGACGGGAACGCCTGTGCCGGGGGGGCTGGGGTATTACCAAGCGCTCGGGATCGTCGCCTCGGCGCTAGAGGGGCGGCGTTGTGTGGGGTTGGATGTCGTGGAGCTGGCGCCGATCGACGGGGCCGAGGTCTGGGATTTCACCGCCGCGCAGCTAAGCTACGCGCTGATGGGGCTGGTGCTGCAATCCGAGGCGTGAACGCGCGTTTTGTGCCGGGGAAAAAGGGACTCTCGCACCCCTTCTGGGTCTGCTGTGCCTCGCCACCGATCTTGAGGCTATGGCGCACACTGGCGACCTTGCCCGAGGATCTCTTCGCAATGATGAATGGCGCAGACGTGGTGCGCGCCGACACCGCTAAATCTTGTGTGGAAGGCGTGACAACCACTCCACAAATGCCTATAAGGGCCCGAGGTTAACGAGGATCTTCCCGCATGTCTGCCGAAGCCGCGAAGCGCGATGACTATGGCGCCGATTCCATCAAGGTGCTCAAGGGGTTGGACGCCGTACGCAAGCGCCCCGGCATGTATATCGGTGACACGGATGACGGCTCGGGCCTGCACCACATGGTCTATGAGGTAGTCGATAACGGCATCGACGAGGCGCTGGCCGGGCACGCGGATTTCGTGCGCGTCACCATTCATGCTGACAGTTCAGTCTCGGTGATGGATAACGGGCGCGGGATTCCGACCGACATTCATGCCGAGGAAGGCGTCTCGGCAGCCGAGGTCATCATGACCCAGCTGCATGCGGGCGGCAAGTTCGACCAGAACAGCTACAAGGTCTCGGGCGGACTGCACGGGGTCGGCGTGTCGGTCGTCAACGCGCTGTCGGACTGGCTAGAGTTGCGCATCTGGCGCGACGGGCGCGAGCATGTCGCCCGGTTCGAGCATGGCGACACGGTGAAGCCGCTGGCGGTTGTTGGTGACGCGGAGGGCAAGACCGGGACGGAGGTTCGATTTCTGGCATCGCTGGAGACATTCTCGAACCTCGAATTTAGCTTCAAGACGCTCGAGAACCGCCTGCGCGAGTTGGCTTTTCTCAACTCCGGGGTCCGCATCATCCTGGAGGACCACCGACCCGCCGAAATGTTGAAATCCGAATTGTTCTACGAGGGCGGCGTGCGCGAATTCGTGCGCCATCTCGACCGGTCCAAGACGCCCGTCATGCCCGAGCCTATCCACATGCAGGGCGAGCGTGACGGCATCGGGGTCGAGGTGGCGATGTGGTGGAATGACAGCTACCACGAGACGGTGCTGCCCTTTACAAACAACATCCCCCAGCGCGACGGCGGCACCCATATGGCGGGCTTCCGGGGCGCGCTGACGCGCACGATCAATGCTTATGCGCAGTCGAGCGGTATCGCCAAGAAGGAGAAGGTCAGCTTCACGGGCGACGATGCGCGCGAGGGGCTGACCTGTGTGCTGTCCGTGAAGGTGCCGGACCCGAAATTCTCGAGCCAGACAAAGGACAAGCTCGTGTCCTCCGAGGTGCGCCCGGCAGTCGAGGCGCTGGTCAACGAAAAGCTCGCCGAGTGGTTCGAGGAGAACCCGCTGCACGCCAAGAGCATCGTCGGCAAGATCATCGAGGCCGCACTCGCGCGCGAGGCGGCACGCAAGGCGCGCGAACTGACACGGCGCAAGACGGCGCTGGATGTGGCGTCGCTGCCCGGCAAGCTGGCCGACTGTCAGGAACGCGACCCCGCCAAGTCGGAGTTGTTCCTGGTCGAGGGCGACTCGGCGGGCGGGTCGGCCAAGCAGGGCCGCTCGCGCCAGAACCAGGCCGTGCTGCCCCTGCGTGGCAAGATCCTGAATGTCGAGCGCGCGCGGTTTGACCGGATGCTCAGCAGTCAGGAGATCGGCACGCTGATCACCGCGCTGGGCACCGGCATCGGGCGCGACGAGTTCGATATCTCGAAGTTGCGCTACCACAAGATCGTCATCATGACCGACGCCGATGTGGATGGCGCGCATATCCGCACGCTGCTGCTGACCTTCTTCTTCCGCCAGATGCCCGAGTTGATCGAGGCGGGGCATCTCTATATCGCCGAGCCGCCGCTCTTCAAGGTCGCGCGCGGCAAGTCCGAGGTCTATCTCAAGGACAAGCCCGCGTTGGAGGACTACCTGATCGCGCAGGGTGTCGAGGGGGCGGTGCTGCGGCTCGCCTCGGGCGAAGAGATCACGGGCGCGGATCTGGCGCGTGTGGTGGCCGAGGCGCGCGAGGTGCGGCGCTCGCTGGAATCCTTCCCGATGCATTACCCGCAGCATATCCTCGAGCAGACGGCGATTGCGGGCGCACTGCGTCCCGAGGCGCTTGCCGCCCACCCGCAGGAACTTGCGGATTCGGTCGCGGCCCGTCTCGACCTGATCGCGGCGGAATATGAGCGCGGCTGGCATGGGCGACCGACGCAGGACGGCGGCCTGCGGTTGAGCCGCGTGCTGCGCGGGGTCGAGGAGGTGCGCCGCCTCGACGGCCAGGTGCTGCGCTCGGGCGAGGCGCGCAGGCTCGCCGGGCATACCGAGAGCCTGCAGGAGATCTACGCCAAACCCGCCGATCTGGTGCGCCGTGACCGCAAGCAGCGCCTCTATGGTCCGGTCGATCTGCTGAACGCCATTCTTGCCGAGGGCGAGAAGGGGCTGTCGCTGCAACGCTACAAGGGTCTGGGCGAGATGAACCCCGATCAGCTGTGGGAAACCACGCTCGACCCCGAGGCGCGGACGCTGTTGCAGGTCAAGATCGACGATCTGGCCGAGGCCGACGACATCTTCACAAAGCTGATGGGCGATGTGGTCGAGCCACGACGCGACTTCATCCAGCGCAACGCGCTGAGCGTGGAGAATCTCGACGCCTGACGTTTGGTCATCCGGGCCACGTTGCCCCGCGCTTGGGCAACGGGCGAGTTTTTCCTTGCCCGGTTGCACGAAATCGCTGACAGTTCCTGCATCCACCGACAGAGTGGGGAAGATAAGTGCAGGGAGAATGCATGTCGGGAAGCGGCCAGGCCGTCTTGCAGGTGCAGGACCTGAAGACAGTTTTCGCGACACGCGCGGGCGATATTCATGCCGTGAATTCAGTCAGTTTCGCGCTTGCCCCCGGGGAATTGCTGGGTGTGGTGGGCGAATCCGGCTCGGGCAAGTCAGTCACCATGATGTCGCTGATCGGGTTGTTGCCCATGCCCCCGGCCGAGGTGCGGCAGGGGCGTGTGGAGTTTGGCGGCAAGGATCTGCTGAAGCTGGGCAAGCGTGAGCTTCAGGCGCTGCGCGGGCGTGATATCGGATTCGTGTTTCAGGATCCGATGACCTCGCTCAACCCGGTCTTCACGGTGGGCTTTCAGATCATGGAGCCGCTGCGCAAGCATATGGGCCTGGACCGGCGGGCGGCGCGCAAGCGGGCGCAGGAATTGCTCGAGCTTGTGGGGATTCCGGATGCCGAACGGCGGTTGCGCGATTTCCCGCACCAGTTCTCGGGCGGGATGCGGCAGCGGGTGATGATCGCCATCGCGCTGGCCTGCGACCCCAAGGTGCTGATCGCCGATGAGCCGACTACCGCGCTCGACGTGACCATCCAGGCGCAGATCCTCGAGCTGGTGAAGGAGTTGCGCCAGAAACTGGGCATGGCGATCATCTGGATCACGCATGATCTGGGCGTGATCGCGGGCATCGCCGACCGGGTGATGGTCATGTATGGCGGGCAGGTGGTCGAGTATGGCCCGGTGCGCGAGGTGTTTGCGAACCCGGCGCATCCTTACACGCGCGCGCTGATGACCACGATCCCCTCGGTTCGCGGCGAACGCGCCGAAAAGCTGAATGTCATCGAGGGGCAACCGCCGATGCTGTCGCAGCATCCCACCGCCTGCCCCTTTCGCGCCCGCTGCCCGCAGGCGTTCGACCGTTGCGCACGCGAAAACCCGGGCCGCTACACAGTTGCGCCCGAGCATGACGCGGCCTGCTTCTGGGACCACAAGACCGGGGGCGAGCGGCATGTCTGAGCGCAAGAAACTGGTCGAGGTGCGCGACCTGAAGATGTATTTCCCCATCCATTCCGGCGTGCTGCGTCGGCACAGCGGCGACGTGAAGGCCGTGGACGGGGTGAGCTTCGATATCTACGAGGGCGAGACGCTGGGCGTGGTGGGCGAGTCGGGCTGCGGCAAGTCCACCTGCGGGCGCGCGGTGCTTCGGCTCTATGACATCACGGGCGGCACCATCAAGATCGACGGGGTGGAGATCGGCGCAAAGAGCCAGCACGGGCTGCGCAAGATGCGCCCGACAATGCAAATGGTGTTCCAGGACCCTCAGGCCTGTCTGAACCCGCGCATGACCGTCGCGGGCATCATCGGCGAGCCGCTGGACGAACACACCAACTGGCCGAAGAACAAGAAGCTCGACCGGATCTACGAGTTGATGGACGCGGTCGGGCTGAACCGCAATTTCGCCAATCGCTACCCGCACGCCTTTTCCGGCGGGCAGCGCCAGCGCATCGGCATCGCGCGGGCGCTGGCGCTGAACCCCAAGTTCATCATCTGCGACGAACCTATCGCCGCGCTGGACGTGTCGATCCAGGCGCAGGTCGTCAATCTGCTGGAAAAGCTGCAAGATGAGTTCGGCCTGACCTACATGTTCATCAGCCATGACCTGTCGATGGTGCGGCACATCGCCGACCGGGTGGCGGTGATGTATCTGGGCAAGATCATCGAACTGGCCCCGCGCGACGCGCTCTATGGCACGCCGCTGCACCCCTATACCGAGGCATTGCTGTCGGCCGTGCCCGACCCCGACCCCAAGCTGGAATCCCGCGTCGAGCGGATCATCCTGCGCGGCGATGTCCCCTCGCCCGCGAACCCGCCCAAGGGCTGCAATTTCTGTACGCGCTGCCCCAAGGTCATGGAGATCTGCCGCGAGATCGACCCCGAATACCGCGAATTGAGACCGGGCCATTTCGTGGCCTGCCACCTGCATAACGAGACCGGGACAACCGGCGCCCCGAGGCGTGAGCATAACCAACAAGGAGAGGACGCATGACTAGAAAAACAGCCCTGCTGGGCACCGCCGCCGCCATCGTGCTGGCGCCCGCTGCCGCCATGGCCGAGCGCGAGCGCGGCTCGTCGGGCCATCTGAACATCATCTACTGGCAGGCCGTCTCGACGATGAACAGCTACCTGTCGGGCGGCACCAAGGAGATGAACGCCGCCTCGGTCGTGTGGGAGCCGCTGGCCCGCTTCGACCCCGAAGGCGAACTGACGCCCTGGCTGGTCGAAGAGATCCCGACGCTGGAGAATGGCGGCGTGTCCGAGGACCTGATGACCATCACCTGGGTCCTGAAAGAGGATCTGCTGTGGTCCGACGGCACCGATGTGACCGCCGAGGATGTGGTCTTCACCTATGAATACTGCACCCACCCCGAAGGCGGCTGCTCCTACCGCGACCGCTACGCCGGGATCGAAAGCGTCGAGGCCGTGGATGATCGCACCATCGTGATCACCTTCGAGGATGAGACGCCCAACCCTTATCTGCCCTTCGTTGGCGCGGGCTCGCCGATCATCCAGAAGGCCCAGTTCGAGGACTGCATGGGCGCGCGTGCCCCGGAATGCACCGAACAGAACTTCGCGCCGATCGGCACCGGCCCCTACGTGGTCACGAACTTCCGCCCCAATGACGTGATCGAGTTCGAGGCCAACCCCAACTACCGTGTCCCCACACAGCCCTATTTCCAGACCATCACCTGGGCCGGGGGCGGCGATGCAACCGGCGCCGCGCGCGCCGTGTTCCAGACCGGCGAGATGGACTACGCCTGGAACCTGCAGCTTGCCCCCGAGGTGATCGAGCAGATGGAAGCGGGCGGCATGGGCGAGTTGCTGGTCGATTTCGGCCCGCTGATGGAGCGGATCGAGATCAACTTCACCGACCCCTCGCCCGACCTTCCCGAAGGCGAGCGTTCGACCCGGATGCACCCGCACCCGATCCTGTCGGATATCCGCGTGCGCGAGGCGCTGAGCCGCGCCATCGACCGCGAGCTTCTGGTCGAGATCGGCTTCGGCGACATGGGCCAGCCCACCTGCAACTTCATCGTCGCGCCGCCGGCCATGGCCTCGACCAACAACGACGACTGCCTTGTGCAGGACAAGGACCGCGCCAACGAATTGCTGGACGAGGCCGGCTGGGAAATGGGCTCGGACGGCATCCGCACGAAGGATGGCGAGCGGCTGGAGTTGCTGTTCCAGACCTCGACCAACGCCGTGCGGCAGGATTTCCAGGCCATCATCCAGCAGGACTGGCGCGATATCGGGGTCGATGCACGTTTGCGCAACATCGACGCGGGCGTGTTCTTCGGCTCGGACCCGGGCAGCCCGGACACCTATCTGAAGTTCTACGCCGATGTTCAGATGTATGCCTCGCTCTTCGAGGGCACGGACCCGCCCCCGCACCTGGAACAGCGCCGCTGCGGGCGAGAGCCCCAGCCCGACACCCAGTGGCAGGGCCAGAACATAAACCGCTACTGCAACGAGGAGTATGACGCACTCTGGGCCGAACTGAACCGCGAGCCCGATCCGGCGCGCCGTCAGGAACTGGTAATCGCGCTCAACGACATCTTCGTGCAGGACTACGCGCATATCCCGCTGGTCGCGCGCGGCCGTGTTTCGGCAGCCTCCACCACGCTTGGCGGTAATGTGATGAACGTCTGGGACAGCGAACACTGGAACCAGGCCGAGTGGTACCGCATCGAAGAGTAACACCCGACCGCCTGCCCCGCGCCCGCGCGCGGGGCAGGCCCACTGCTTTCTGCACAGGCCCTGCCCATGCTCTCCTACACGCTGCGCCGACTGGCCTTTGCCGTCCCGACCGTGCTGGTCATCAGCCTGCTGGTGTTCCTGATGCTGGACATGGCCCCGGGCGACCCGACTGCCAGCCTGCCGCTGACCATCCCGCTTGAGGTGCGCGAACAGATCCGTCAGGCGCTGGGCCTGGGCGAGCCGGTGCTGGTGCGCTATTTCAAATGGTTGCACATGATGGCCGTGATCGAGCCGTCGCACATGATTGCCAATGCAACCGGCTGGAATATCGCGGTCGAGGGGCCGCGCATCCTGTCCTGGCAGACCCGCTCGCCGGTGGGCGACATCATCGTGCAGCGCATCCCGCAGACGCTGTGGGTCGTGGGGCTGGGCTATCTGTTCGGCATCCTCATCGCCGTGCCCATCGGGGTGGTCTCGGCCTACCGCCAGTATAGCTGGTTCGACCAGGCCGGGACCTTCGTGTCTATGGTCGGCTTCTCGGTGCCGACGTTCTTCACCGGCGTCGTGTTCATCCTGATCTTCTCGGTCTGGCTGGGCTGGTTCCCGTCCATGTATGACACCACACATGTCGTGCGCGACTGGGACAGCTTCCTCTTTCAGGTCCGGCAGATCGCCATGCCGGTCGCTGTGCTGGCGCTGTTCAACGCCAGCCAGATCAGCCGTTTCATGCGCGCCTCGATGCTTGACAACCTCAACCAGGACTATGTCCGCACCGCCCGCGCCAAGGGGCTAGGCGAAAAGACCGTGGTGCTCCTGCATGTGCTGCGCAATTCGATGATCCCGGTGGTCACGGTCATCGCCATCGGCATCCCGACCGTGTTCACCGGCGCCATCATCACCGAACAGATCTTCCGCGTGAACGGGCTCGGTGACGCCCTGATCCGCGCGATCTATGTCAGCGACTGGCCGATGGTGCAGACCATAACCTTCATTTTCGCGATCCTCATCGTGCTCTTCAACCTGATCGCCGATGTGCTCTACGGCATCCTCGACCCGCGGATCCGCTATGACTGACGCAGCCAAGCCCTTCTCGCCAGACGAGGCCTTCCGCCCGCCCCGCAACCAGTGGCTTGACGTCTGGGACCAGTTCAAGACCCACCGCGGCGCGCTGGCGGGCCTGGGCGTCTTTGTCGCGATCATCCTCTTCGTGCTGGTGGGCCCCTGGGTCTGGCAGGTCGACCCCGGCCAGATCGACATCCGCTCGCGCAACCAGGGCGCCAGCTGGGCGCATCCGCTGGGCACCGACCAACTGGGCCGCGACCTGCTGGCCCGGATGATGTATGGCGGCCGCATTTCGGTCGCGGTCGGGCTGACGGCAATGCTGCTGGGCCTCGTGATCGGCACGCTGATCGGCGTGCTGGCGGGCTATTTCAAGCCGCTCGACAGCCCGCTTATGCGCACCACCGACCTGTTCCTCGCCCTGCCGCTGCTGCCGCTGCTGCTGATCCTCGTGACGCTGTTCCGCGACACCCTGGCCCGAACCTTCGGCGAGGCGATCGGGGTGTTCCTGCTCATATGCTTCGCCATTGCGATCACCAGCTGGATGCAGACCGCGCGCATCGTGCGCGGCGACGTGCTGGCGCTCAAGGAACGCGAGTTCGTCCTCGCCGCGCGCTCAATCGGCACCCCCTCGGCGCGGATCAACACGCGCCACATCCTGCCCAACGTGCTCTCGCCGATCATGGTCTCGGCCACGCTCGGCATCGCCAGCGCCATCATCACCGAATCGGCGCTCTCCTTCCTGGGCCTCGGCTTTCCGCCCGATTTCCCGACCTGGGGGCGCATCCTCTATGATGGCCGCGACTGGATCGAGCAGTACCCCGCCCGCGTGGTCTGGCCCGGCGTGCTGATCTCGCTCACGGTGCTCAGCGTGAACTATATCGGTGACGGGCTGCGCGACGCCCTCGACCCGCGCATCCGGGGGCGCTGAGCCGCTGCTTTCACCCTTGCCCAAATATCCCGAGGGGGAGGGCGCGGAATCTGCGCCCCCGCAGCCACCGCAGAGCGGGGGCAGCGCCCCCCGATGCCTGACCCGATGATCCTCGACGCACCGCAGCACGAGGCCCTTACCCGGCTGCGCCGCACCCTGCACGCGCGCCCCGAACTTTCGGGGGAAGAGGGTGCGACCGCTGCCGTCCTGCGCGATCATCTTGCCGCCACCGCACCCGATCTGTGCCTGACCGGGCTGGGCGGGCACGGGCTGGCGCTGGGCTACGGGCAGGCGGGCAGCGGGCCGACCGTGATGTTTCGCGCCGAACTCGACGCGCTGCCCATCACCGAGGCGACCGGCGCGGCCCACGCCTCGACCCGCCCCGGCACCGCGCATCTGTGCGGTCATGACGGGCATATGGCGATCCTTGCAGGGCTGGCACGGCACCTCGCCGCGCACCGCCCGGCGCGCGGCCGCGCGGTGCTGCTCTTCCAGCCCGCCGAGGAGACGGGCGCGGGCGCGCGGGCCGTGCTCGCCGATCCGCGCTTTGCCGAGATCGCCCCCGACTGGGCCTTTGCGCTGCACAACATGCCCGGGCTGCCGCTTGGTCGCATCGCGGTCGCCCCCGGTCCGGCAAGCTGCGCCTCGCTAGGGCTGCATGTCCGCTGGCAGGGGCGTACCGCGCATGCGGCGCAACCCGAAACCGGGCTGTCGCCCGCCCCGGCGCTCGCGGCGCTACTGGCCGGGCTGCCTGCGGAAAGCGGGTCGCGAATGGCGACACTGTGCCATCTGTCGATGGGGGCGCGCGGCTTCGGGGTCGCGCCGGGTGCGGCCGAGGCGATGATGACCCTGCGATGCATCACCGATGCCGAGCTTGCCGCCTTCGAGGCCGAGACGCGCGCACGCATCCGCGCCACCGCGGGCGATCTGCGGGTCGAGATCACCCGCCACGATCATTTCCACGCCACGCAAAACGACCCCGAGGCCACTGCCCATGTCGTGCAGGCGGCGCGGTCGGCAGGGATCGCGAGGACGGATTTCACATTTCCAATGCGCCCGTCCGAGGATTTCGGCGCCTTCAGCGGGAAGACTCGCGCAGCGCTCTTTCTGCTCGGCGCGGGGTCGGACCACCCGGCGCTGCACGACCCGGAATATGATTTCCCTGATGCGCTGATCGCACCGGGCGTCGCGACCTTCGCGCAGCTATGCGCGCATTTGCTACCGGCGTCGACCGGCAGCGGTGCCTGAGCTGATCCGGCGCGCACAGGCGCAGGAAAGCGCCCGCTCGGGGTCCCCCCCCGCCCGCCCATGACCCGCTCGCGGACGCTTGCCCCCGTTCAGGGAGCGATGCCTCAGCCTTCGCGCAGCGCATGGCTGAAGAATTCGCGCAGCGGCTGGATCAGGTAGGCGAGCGGGCTGTGCGCGCCGGTTTGGAAGAACAGCTCGACCGGCATGCCGGGTTTGAGCGCGGGCAACGCCGCATCGGTGTCCACCAGCCGCAGCTCGACGGCGTAATAGGACATCCCGGCCGCGGTATCGGTAAAGGCATCCGCCGAGACATGGGTGACGACCGCACCGACCCGAGGCAGCTGGCGCTGCTGCAGGCCGGGAAAGCGGACCTCGGCCCGTTGCCCCGGCGCGACCTGGCCGATCTCCTGCGGCGACAGCCGCGCCGAGAGCGATGCGGGCGGCGCCGCGGGGACGAGGTGCAGGGCCGGCTCGGCCGGTCGCAGCACCGCGCCCTTTCCGGCGACCGACAGACCGTGGACGCGGCCTGCTGTCGGGGCGCGCAGTTCCAGCCCGGAGATCTGGTCGCGCAGGCCGAGTAGCCGCTCGGTCAGTTCGGCTTGCTGCCGGGTCACGTCGCGCAGGGCCTCCAGCACCTCTTCACGCTCGGCAGCCTGCAGGGACAGGATCTGCTGAGCGATCTCGGCCTGGCGCTCGGCGGCCAGCGCGCGCTCGGCGACCAGCGCGCCGCGACGGCCTTCGAGCCGCGCATCCTCGCGCTCGAGCGCCTGAAGGCGGTCGGCCTGCGCCAACCCGCGGCCCAGCAGCTCGGCCTGAGTCTCGCGCTCGGCGGGGGTCAGGGCGATCTGGCGATCGACCGCCGCGATCTGGGCCGCGATACCAGCGATCTGCATGTCGATCTGGGCGCGGCGCTGGTCGAGCTGGGCGCGCAGCCCTGCGCGCGTCGCTTGCTGCGCCGCGAGCAGGGCCGATTCCGCCTCAATCCGGGCGGTGACGCGGCCCTGCAGCGCCGAGAGCCCCAGCGCCGCGAGATCGGGCGAGGTGGCGCGCACGCTGCCGTCGCGCCGCGCCAGCAGCCCGGCACGGCGGACCAGCAGCTCGATCATCTGCGCCTCGACCAGCCGCAGCTCGGCCCGCAGCCGCGTGTCGTCGAGGCGCAGCAGCAACGCGCCCGGCGCGACCTGCGCGCCCTCCTCGACATGCAGGGCCGCGATGCGCCCGCCCTCCGGGTGCTGGACGGAATAGAGCAGGCGCGCCGCTGCGACCTTGCCTGGTGCGATGACCGCGCCTTCGATCCGCGCCAGCGCCCCCCAGGACCCGAAGCCCAGCACCAGCACGGCCAGTGTCATGGCAGCACTGCGCAGATAGGGCCGCGCCGTGTAGCGGGCCGCTGCCGTCATGGCCCGAGGCTTGCGCAAGGCGGCTCCCACGCGAAGCGGATTGCCTGCACCTCGGTGTCGCGCCGTCGGGCGCGCGACACAGGCGAGGGGTCGACCCTGCCGAGGCTTGCCACCCCCCCGTGCGAAAGCCGCAGCACCCGGTCGCAAGCGGCTAGCAGCGCCGGATGGTGTGATGCAAGCAGGACCGCCGCGCCGCGCGCGCTGGCGGTGCGGATCGCAGCATCGAGAAAATGCAGCCCGTCAGCATCAAGGCTGGCCTCGGGTTCATCGAGGACCAGCAATACCGGGTCGCGATAAAGCGCACGCGCGAGTGCAATGCGCTGGAGCTGCCCGCCCGACAGCAACGGTTGCGCACCCGTAACCTGCGTATCGTAGCCGTCCGGCAGCGACAGGATCATCTCATGCGCGCCCGCGGCGCGGGCAGCGGCGACCACATCGGCGGCGCGGGAGCCGGCATCGAAGCGGGCAATGTTGTCGCGCAGCGTCCCGTCATAGAGGCAGGCGCACTGTGGCAGAAAGCCCAGCGCCGCGGCAAGCTGGTCAGGCGGATACTGCGCCAGCCGCGCCCCGTCGAGGCGGATCTCGCCCGCCTGCGGTGGCCAGAGGCCGACCGCGGCGGCAGCGAGCGATGATTTTCCCGCCCCCGAAGGCCCCGCCACGCCAAGCACCTGACCGGGGCCAAACTCGAAGCTGATCTGGCGCAGCACCGGGCGCAGCGCACCGTCCGCAAGCGGGGCCGCGAGCGTCACCCCCTGCAGACTCAGTCGCGCCGCAGGGGCGGGGAGCCATCTCTGCGGTACAGGTCGCTGCGGCGCCGCGTTCAACGCCCGCAGCCGGTCCAGCGCATCCCGGGCCGCCTGCATCTGCGGCCATGCGCCCACAAGCTGGTCAAGCGGGGCAAGCGCGCGGCCAAGGATGATCGACGCTGCGATCATGCCACCCGCGGTCAACTGCCCCTGCAGCACCAGAAGCGCACCTGCCGCCAGAATCGCCGATTGAAGGAACAGCCGCAGAGCACGTGCAGCGGCCGCGAAGCCGCCTGCGAGGTCGCTGACCGCGAGTGCCGCGTCCAGCGCCGCGCCACGGGCGACCTGCCAGCGGGCGAGCACTCCCTCGCCCAGGCCCAGCGCCTGCATCTGCCCTGCGGCGCCTGCAATCTGCTGGGTACCCTGTCGGTCCGCAAGGGCCCGCGCATGGCTGGAGGCGACGCGCGCGCGGCTGTAATGGATGCTTGCCGCCCCAAGCGCGGCCAGAGAGAGCGCCGCAGCGCAGGCCAGCGCGCCAAGCCATGGGTGCAGCAACGCGATGATCGCGATGAAAAGCGGCACCCATGGGAAGTCGAACAGCGCCATGAAACCCGGCGTGGCCGAGACGTCTCGCAGCAGCGCGAGATCGGCAGGGGCGCTTGCGGCCTGCGGCGCGCCCGCCGGACCCGGCCGGGCCCGCAGGGCTGCGCGAAACAGCGGCCCGTCAAGGCGGTCCTGCACCTGCGCCCCGAGCCGCGCGCCGATGCGCGCGCGCGCGTGGTCTAGCAACCCGAAGACGAGGTAGAGAAACCCCGCAATGGTGAAAAGCGCTGTGAGTGTGGCCGACGACCCGCTGGACAGGACGCGGTCATAGACCTGGAGCATGAAGACCGGACCCGTCAGCATCAGCAGGTTGGTGAAGATGCTGATCCCCCCGATCGCCCAGAGCAGCCGATGCTCGCCCTGCACGAGCAGGGGCGCGGGCGGCGCTCTGCGGGCCGAGCCGGGTCTTGCAGAGGTTGATCGCATCGCCATCCTGTCATCGAAATACGGGCGGGTCGGGAGAGGCCCATCTATGCAGCCTGGCGGTTGAAATGTGGTTAAGCGAACCGGACAGACGGTTGCGCGTCAAATCGCGCCGGGGCGGGAATTGCCGGTTGCCACGCGGCCTTGCCCCCCTATTTCCCGAAGCGCAGGCGGGAAAGCTGTCTCGCCCGGAAGACCTACTCCTCGTTCCCTCCTTTCGGGTGAAGCTTTTCCGCCTGCACCCTTGCCTTGTCTCGGGTTTTTCCCGATACTCCGCGCGTCAAGACAGAGGTTTCCCAATGCGCGCCCGCATCTACCGCCCGTCCCGCACGGCCATGCAATCCGGCACTGCCGGAACCCATCACTGGGTGCTGGAATTCTCGCCCGCGCAGGCGCGTCAGATCGACCCGCTGATGGGGTGGACAAGTTCCGGCGACATGGATGCGCAGGTGCGGTTGCGCTTCAAGGACCGTGCTGCGGCAGAAGCTTATGCCGAGGAGCATGGTATCGATGCCATCGTGATCACGCCCAAGACGCGCCGTCCGAACCTGCGCAAGGGCGGCTATGGCGACAATTTCGCGACCAACCGTCGGCAGGGCTGGACGCATTAGGGGCCGGAAAGACTGCCCGGCGCAACGCGGTGATCGCAGGGGCCCGAGTCCCACCCGAATGCATGCAGGTCGCAGGCGGGCGCCTGCATCCCGGGTCGCCCGTGGCCTGGGCAACATGATCGCATTGGGGCGACCGCGCCGCGGGTCGAGCCTCTGGTGACGTGTTTGTGCCTTTATTCCGCCTTATGGTCGTCGCTAAAACACGGGATTACATGGGATAAGGTGTCGCTGCGGAAACAATTCTGCGGGGCTTCCCGAAACCTGCAGGCAGATGAAAATGGTCGATACGCGCAGGCTGGAGAAACTGATAGGCCCGTCCCGAACCCCGGCTGCAGAGCCGGGGGCGGAAGCGCCTGCCCCGGCGCATCCCGCGCGGCGGGCGCTGGCGCTGTCGGGCGCGCGCGAGCTGCGCCAGACCGGCCAGCGGCCCCGCCGCTCGCCCCAGCGCGACGCGGCCGTCGCGGCGCAATGGGACGCGCTGGAGACCTTTCACCCGGCTGAAATTGCGGACGCTGCGCGCGCACGCCTGAACCTTATGGCGCGTGACACCACGATCACGACCCGTTTCGACGTGCTGCGCACCCAGCTTCTGCAGGCATTCCGCAGCCGGGGGTTGGTCAGCCTTGGCGTTTCTGCACCGAAATCCGGGGTCGGTACCAGCCTCGTCGCCTCTGGGCTGTTTGCCAGCCTTGCCCGCCGCAGCGATGTACGGGTGATTGCGCTGGACCTCAATCTCGCCGCGCCCGCACTGCATCAGTATTTCGAGATCGCCCCGATCCAGTCCAATGCCGATCTGCTTTCGGGACTGCTCGGGCCTGCGGACTGCCTGCAACGGCTGGGTGATACCGCGGCCGTCGCGCCCGCGCTTCCTGCCGACGCGATCAGCGGCGCCGACTGCACAACCGAAGACATGGAACGACTGCTGGCGCGGTTGCACCGCGAGTATGCGCCCGACATCATCCTGTGCGACCTGCCACCGCTCTTGCAGGGCGATACGGCGATGAACCTCGGCATGGCGATCGACGCCATGCTGCTGGGGGCGGATACGGGGACGACCAGCGCTGCCGATATAAGCGCTTGCGAGCGTGTTCTTGCCGGACAGACGGAGTTCCTTGGCGTCGTCATGAACCAGTACCGGGGGTGGGTCACGCCATGACATCACCCCCGAGCATATAAAGGCCACTGCGCCATGGGTCCGATCCAGTCCATATCGGAGGTCATCGACTTTCTGTACCGGCGCGCGGGACCGATCGCGCTGGCGTCCGGGCTGGGCTTGTTGCTGGGCATCGCGCTGGCGCTGCTCGGTACGCCGACCTATCAGGCGACGACCGTTCTTTCGACCCGGGTGGACACGGTCTCGGACGAGGCGGTGCGCGCTGGCAGCGCTGCCCCGCAGTCGCGGCTGTTGCAACTGGTCGAACAGCGCCTGACCTCGCGCGAGAATCTGCTGCGGCTGGCTGACAGCCATGGCCTGTTCGAGGGGCAGCGCAGCCAGCATCGGGTCGATATGATGCGCGAGTCGATCACCCTGATCAGCCAGCCGGCGGTCAATATCGGCTTCGGCGCCGATGGGTCGCTGGCGTCCATCATCATCATGGCGCGCGCGAACAGCAGCGACAAAGCCGCCGCCATCGCCAATCAACTGGCCGACATGGTCATCACCGAAACTGGCGCGGGGCGCATGGCGCGTGCGCGCGAGACGCTCGACTTCCTGCGGGTCGAGCAGGAGCGGTTGCAGGGCGATCTGCGCGCGGTAGAGGCAGAAGCGCGGGAATTTGCGGCCGAAAACTTCGACGCGATGCCCTTCAACGCCACCGTCCGGCGCACTGAACAAGCAAGCCTCGTCGCCAGCATTCAGGAAACCCGGACGCAGATAAGCTCTATCGAGGCCGAGCTGGCTGCCAGCGGCACGCAGGCTGCCTCGCAGCGCCGCCAGGCGCAACTGCGCGAG
>PXES01000178.1 GCA_003564655.1 Paracoccaceae bacterium | reverse complement strand
CGGGTGATGGCGACATAGGCGAGGCGTTTCCAAAGTGCGATGCCGCCCTCGCTGCGGCCCGAACGCGCGGCGGCATAGAGGTCGGGGGCGAAGACCTGCACATCGGGCCATTGCGAGCCCTGCGCCTTGTGGATGGTGCAGGCCGCGCCATGCACGAAGGCCGCGCCCATGGTGGCGGCATAGGGGATGAGGGGCTCGGCCTCGGGGTCGGTCTCGATCTTGATGATTGAGGCGACCGAGAGCTGCGGCTCATCCGCCCCGAAGATGTGCAGCCGCGCGAAGCCGGGCTTGCGCCCCGGGCCCAGCCAGACCACCTGCGCGCCCTTGATCAGGCCGCGCGCCTCGAGGTCGATGCGCTTCTTGCGGTGCTTGAGCGGCAGTTCCAGCCCGTCGCAGATGAGTGGCTCGCCGGGCAGGAGGCCCGTCTCGGGGGCGTCATGCGCGGCGCGGAAGGCGTTGATCAGGCGCAGCCGGGTGGCGTTGCGCCACACCAGCACCGGCGAGCGCGCCATCAGGTCGCTGTCCACCCGCTCGGCGAGTTGCACGCGCTCGTCGCGGGCGCTTGCGTCGCGCACGCGCTCCTCGAACGCCTCGAACCCCAGATCGGGGTCGGCGAGCGCATGGGCGAGATCGAGGATCGGGTTGTCGTCCGCCTGGCGGTGGATACGGGTCAGCGTCAGCCGCGCGGGCGCGGGCAGGTGGTCGAACACCATCTCGCCCGACTGGCCCACTGGCGCGAGTTGCGCGGGGTCGCCGAAGAGCACCAGTGTCGTGAAAAGCTCCTGCAGATCCTCGAGCTGGCGGGCGTCGAGCATCGAGCTTTCATCGACGAAACCGATATCGAGCGGGTCGTCGCGGCGTTTCCAGCCGGTGATGAAGTCCGACCCGCGCAAACCGGCAGCGGCCAGCGCGCCGGGGATCGACTTCACCTGCTCGTAGAAGGCCTGCGCGCGGTCGAGCGCCGTGTCGGTCAGCCCCGGCACGCTGGGGCGTGGGATGTTGCCTGCGAGCCATTCGGCGATGCGTTCGTATTCGGGGTCATAGACCGGGGTGTAGAGGATGCGGTGAATCGTCGTCGCAGGCACACCGCGCATGCGGAGGACAGAGGCGGCCTTGTTGGTGGGGGCAAGCACGGCGAGGCTGCGTTTCTCGCGCCGACGGCGGGGCTCATACTCGCCCGAGACGATCTCGACCCCGGCCTCGCGCAGCGCGTCGGTCAACCGGGCGAGCAACATGGTCTTGCCCGAGCCCGCCTTGCCCATGATCGCGCGGGTGACCTGCCCATCGCCTTCGGGCGGGCGGGATGTGCCCTCGACAAGGTCGATCCCGGCGCGGGCGAGAAGATCGGCCAGCGCGTCCCAGGCCGTGGCCTGATCGTCGGAGAAGGCGAGCGGATGCTGCGTCATGGCGCGAACCTAGCCCATCGGGCGGCAAAGGGGCAGGGCAAACCGTGCGGGGGATGAGCGATCGCGCGACCCGGCGGGGTCGCGCGATGGGGCGTGCGGCCCCGCTCGCGGATCGGCCCGCCCGGCCAAGTCGCACGGGGCGGCAGGCCGGGTGCGGGGCCGGACAGCCCGCCCCGGCGTCCAAGCTGGCGGCGCGGTGTCGCGGACAGGGCAGTCGCGCATGTCGGGTCTTGCGGAGTGCAGGGTCAATCGCGCGCGAGCGTGGCCCTTGGCAAGGCGGGCTGGAGAAGGCGGTGCGGAAGCGCGCTGGTTCGAGGGCGTGAGAGTTGCGGGGCCGTCAGGGCGGCGGGAGATGGGGCAGACCCCTGAGGCGCGATCGGGCGGGGCTGTCGCTTGTGCGCGATGTCGGGGGTGGGGCGGCGTGTGCGGTGTAGCGCGAAGCGCAGGAAGGCCGGGGGGGGGGGATCCGTGCTGCGGGACCCTGCATTTTCCGTGTGGCGGTCAGTTCCGGGGGTGCTGCGCCCTGCCATTCGGTGGGCTCTGCTGTAGTTGTCGCCCACAAGGGCGGGACGCGCACCGCTGATCCGTGTCCAGCGAGAATCGCTGCGCGTCGCGCGATGCATGCCGATGGGGTGCCGCGTTCGCTGCTGGCGCTGTGTCGTCGCGGACGCGACGGCGCGGGCACCTGCGCGCGCTCAGCGCCGGGGTTTCGCGCCGATGTCGGGCGGGGGCGCGGACTCCTTCGAGGCGATCTCGACCATCGCCAGGCGCACGGCCTCGTCCAGATGCTCGGCCACGGCGGGCAGATCGTACTGCGCCGCGTCATCACGCAACCTGACCAATCTCTCGATCAGCGGGCAAGACGGCACGGTGAAGGCTCCCTCCAGGTCGCGGCACTGGACATTGCGTTGCGGGGAGCATAGCGCGTCGGAGATTACGAAAACATTGACATTTCCGGGTGCAACAGGGCCGCTCGGCGAAAAGCCGCGCGGCCCGCGAGGGTGGGCGCGCGTTCAGGTGCGGCCGGCCTCCAGCGCATCGGCGAAGGTCCGCAACCCGGTGCGGGGCGACTGCACCAGCACCGCCATGTTGCCGGGCTTGTGTTCGTTGCGATACATCTTCATGTGCGCTGCCGGGATCTCGTCCCAGGGAAAGACCTCGGACATGCAGGGGTCCAGACGGCGCTCGATCATCAGCTTGTTCGCCGCCGAGGCCTGCGCGAGATGCGCGAAATGCGAGCCCTGCAGGCGTTTCTGGTGCATCCACATGTAGCGCACGTCGAACGTGCAGTTGAAGCCGCTCGTCCCTGCGCAGATCACCACCATGCCGCCCTTCTTGCACACCAGCGCCGAGACCGGAAAGGTCGCCTCGCCCGGGTGCTCGAACACCATGTCGACATTCACGCCCTTGCCGGTGATGTCCCAGATCGCCTTGCCGAATTTGCGCGCCTCTTTCAGCCAGGCGTTGTATTCGGGCGTGTTGACCGTGGGCAGTTGCCCCCAGCAGTTGAATTCCTTGCGGTTGATGACGCCTTTCGCGCCCTGATCCAGTACGAATTGCCGCTTGCTTTCGTCCGAGATGACGCCGATTGCGTTTGCGCCTGCGGTGTTGGCCAACTGGATCGCGTAAGAGCCCAGGCCCCCTGACGCACCCCAGACCAGCACGTTCTGGCCCGGTTTCAGGTCATGCGGCTCGTGCCCGAACAGCATCCGGTAAGCGGTGGCCAGAGTCAGCGTGTAACAGGCCGATTCCTCCCAGGTCAGATGCTTCGGGCGCGGCATGAGTTGCTGCGCCTGGACATTGGTGAACTGCGCGAAAGAGCCGTCGGGCGTCTCGTAGCCCCAGATGCGCTGCGTGGGCGAGAACATCGGGTCGCCGCCATTGCAGTGCTCGTCATCGCCATCGTCCTGGTTGCAGTGGATGACGACCTCGTCGCCGACCTTCCAGCGCTTGACCGCCGAGCCCACTGCCCAGACGATCCCCGAGGCGTCCGACCCGGCGATGTGAAACGGCGCCTTGTGCACGTCGAAAGGCGAAATCGGTTGCCCCAGCCCGGCCCAGATGCCGTTGTAGTTGACGCCTGCCGCCATCACCAGCACCAGCACCTCGTGGCTGTCGAGGGCGGGGACATCCACCACCTCGACCTGCATGGCGGTGGTCGGCTCGCCATGCCGCTCGCGCCGGATGGCCCAGGCATACATCTGCTTGGGCACATGGCCCAGCGGGGGCATCTCGCCGACCTCGTAGAGATCCTTTTCGGGGGCATCATAGGGGGCGATGCCGTCTTGCGTGTCCAGAGCCATGTGAGCCTCCATTCTGGTCCGATTGCGTCGCGCATCCAAGTTGCTGCGATGCAGCGCTTGTGGGTTGGATAAAATTGCAGACGCAACAATGCAACCCATAAAGCGACATATTTGTAATTTTATGTCGCAGGCTCGCGCGTGTCATCGGGCCGGTCCAGCACGCGGCGGTCCTCGGGGGCGATGCCGGTCGCGGCCTTGCAGCGTTGCAGGGTCGAGGCCGCGTAGAAATCCAGCACCTCGGCCTGGCCTGGTGCCGTGCGGAGCTGCGCCCCGTCGACCGTGACGATCCCGCGCAGCGCAAGCGCGGCTATCCCCTCGTCGAGCGCGG
>PXES01000115.1 GCA_003564655.1 Paracoccaceae bacterium | reverse complement strand
TCGGCCCGCGCCTGCAGCGGAACCGTATCAAGAACCTCGCGCGCGGCGTCCTCGCTCAGCGGGCGGGGCAGCGAGCGGCTGTATTTCGGGGCCCGCACCGCGAGAATGGCCGAAACATCGAACCCCTCGCGCGCGGCCAGCCAGCGCGCGAAACCACGCACCGCCGAGAGCTTGCGCGCCAGGCTGCGCGCGCTGATCCCGCGCGCCCGCATGTTGGCCATCCAGGCCCGCATGTCCGCCTGCGTGACCATGCCAAGCTGCGCGACCCCCGCGCTGCCGCCCAGATGCCCGGCCAGAAAGCCCAGAAACTCGCGCAGATCCTGCCCGTAGGCCGTGACCGTATGCGCGGAGGCCCCGTCAAGCGCGGTCTGCCGGTCGAGCCAGCCCTGCAGAGCATCACGCAGACCCGGCGACAGGCCGAAGCCGCCCGCGCTCATGCCAGCCAGCGGCGCATCGACCTCTCGAAGATACCGGCGAAGAAGGACAAAAGGTCTGTTCCCTGCCCCGGCTTGAACATATGCGGACTGTCCGAGGCCATGACCAGCATGCCTGCCATCCGCTTCTCGCCCAGATCGAGCCGCATGCACGCTTCGGATCGCAGATCGGGCGCGCGGTCGCCATAGAGCACATCGGTCTGCGGGATCGTCTGGCGCAAGACGACCTGCCGCGTGGTCGGCCCGTTCCCGCTGCTCATATAGGCTTCGACGAAACCGGGACCGACGACCCGCACCACATCCGAAATGCGCTCGAGCGCGGGGTCAGGTGTGGCCTCGGGGCTCTCGAGCACCAGCCGGATGGCATCGACGCTGAGGATCCGGGCGACATCGTGGCCGAGCGTGCGCAGGAAACCCTCGAACTGTTCGGGGTCGAGCATGCGCAGGATCGCGCGGTGGATCTGGTTGGTGCCCGCGAGATTCTCATACGCTGCCGCGATGACCGCGCGATGCGTCTCCTCCAGCCGGTCGAGCCGGGCTTCCAGCCTTTCCATCGCAAGGCCGCGCAGATCGACGATGTTGTCGCCCATCCCGCGTTCGCTGGCCGCAACAAGCGTGCGCATCAGGTCCTGATCATCAAGGATCAGCGCCGGATCGGCGATAATGCGCGCGCGAAATTCATCGGCCTGATCGGCCTTGAGTGCTTGTCCTGTCATGCGTCTGCCTGTCCGTTGACTGCCCGGTTTTTTTGTGTTGCCACGGACTATAGCAAACTACAGGATTTTTTGGCCAGTTTTTTCCCAGTCCTTGAGGAACTGTGCCAGACCGGCATCGGTCAGCGGGTGATGGGCCAGCTTGCGGATCACCTCGGGCGGCGAGGTCAGGACATCGGCACCGATGCGCGCGACTTCCAGCACGTGGTTCACCGACCGGATCGAAGCGGCGAGGATTTGCGTCTCGAAACCGTAATTGTCGTAGATCGTGCGGATATCCTCGATCAGTTCGGTCCCGTCGATGGCCATGTCATCCAGCCGCCCCAGGAAGGGCGAGATGAAGGTCGCGCCCGCCTTGGCGGCCAGCAGCGCCTGATTGGCGGTGAAGCACAGCGTGACATTGACCATCTTGCCCTCGCCCGACAGGACCTTGCAGGCCTTCAGCCCGTCCCAGGTCAGCGGCAGCTTGACGGTGATGTTGGGGGCGATCTCGGCCAGTTTGCGGCCCTCGGCGATCATGGCGTCGGCTTCGAGCGCCACCACTTCGGCCGAAACCGGCCCTTCGACCGTCTCGCAGATCTCGCGCGTGACCTCGGTGATGTCGCGGCCCGATTTCAGGATCAGCGAGGGGTTGGTCGTCACCCCGTCCACCATGCCCAGATCGTTCAGTTCGCGGATTGCCGCGATATCCGCAGAGTCGACAAAGAATTTCATGACACGCCCCTTCTTCTTGAAGCCCATTTTCCGCCACGTCATACCGGATGCGCAGCCCAGACGAAAGGCCCTCATGCTCGACCCCGACCTCGCCTTCTTCGACGATGGGACGCCCTGCGGCGTACTGACTGTCGAGCCCGTAGACCGGATACTGGATTATCTGGCACCCGAAGGCGGCTGCTGGGCGGGCGCTGTGGTCGAGGTCCCGCTTGGGCCGCGCCGGGTGCTGGGGGTCGTCTGGGGCGAAGCGGCGGGGGATTTCCCGCGCGCCAAATTGCGTGCAATCCACCGCGTGCTCGATGTCGCGCCGATGCGGGACGAATTGCGGGCCTTCCTCGCCCGCGCCGCCGACTACACGATGACACCCCTGCCGGCGATGTTGCGACTGGCGACGCGGGTGCCGGGGCTGGGTCAGGGATCGGGGCTGCGCAAACTGCTGTTTCGCGGCGCGGGCCAGCCCGAGCGCATGACCCCGGCGCGCGAACGGGTGCTGGCGGTGTTCGCGGGCTTTGGCGGCGCGGGGCTGGCCCCGGGCGAGCTGGCGCAGTTGGCCGGCGTCAGCCCGTCGGTCATCCAGGGGCTGGAGCGCGCGGGCGCCATCGAGGCCCGCGCCGCGCCGCGCGACACGCCTTACCCACGACTCGACCCCGCCCGCCCCGGCCCGGAGTTGACCCCTGACCAGACCCACGCGGCAGAGGCCCTGCGCGCTGGACTGCGCGCGGGCGGCTACGGCACGACGCTGCTGAAGGGCGTCACCGGCTCGGGCAAGACCGAGGTCTATCTCGAAGCTGTCGCCACCTGCCTTGCCGCCGGGCGGCAGGCGCTGGTCCTGCTGCCGGAGATTGCGCTGACGGCGGAATTCCTCACCCGGGTCGAGGCGCGTTTCGGCGCGCGCCCCGCCGAGTGGCATTCCGGTGTTACCCAGGCCGAGCGGCGGCGGTGCTGGCGGATGCTGGGACAGGGGGACGCGCAACTCGTGGTCGGCGCGCGCTCGGCGTTGTTCCTGCCGTTTCGCGACCTCGGGCTGATCGTGGTCGATGAGGAACACGACACCTCCTACAAGCAGGAAGAAGGGGTGCTCTACCACGCGCGCGATATGGCGGTGCTGCGCGCCTCGATGGCGGGTGCGCAGGTGGTACTGGCCTCGGCTACGCCGTCGCTGGAAAGCTGGGCCAATGCCGAGGCGGGCAAATACGCCCGCCTCGACCTGCCCGCGCGCTATGGCGAGAGCGTGCTGCCCGAGATGCGCGCCATCGATCTGCGCACCGAGGATCTGCCCGCGAGCCGCTGGATCTCGCCCTCACTGCAGCGCGCAGTCACGCAGCGGATCGGAGCGGGAGAGCAGGCGCTTCTGTTTCTCAACCGGCGGGGCTATGCGCCGCTGACCGTGTGCCGCGCCTGCGGGCACCAGATCGAATGCGCCGAATGCGATGCCCGGATGGTGGAACATCGCTTCATGGGTCGGCTTGTCTGCCACCAATGCGGGGCAACCGCCGCGATCCCCACCGCCTGCCCGTCCTGCGGCGCCGAGGACCGGATGGCCCCGGTCGGCCCGGGCGTCGAGCGCCTGGAGGAAGAGGCCCGCGCGCTCTGGCCCGAGGCGCGGGTGGCAGTACTGTCGTCGGATCTGTTTGCCTCGGCCCGCGCGCTGAAGGAAGAGATCGGAGCCATCGCAAGCGGCGAGGCCGATATCATCATCGGCACGCAGATCGTGGCCAAGGGGCACAATTTTCCTGCGCTCACACTCGTTGGGGTGATCGACGCGGATCTGGGGCTGTCGGGCTCGGATCTGCGTGCCGCCGAGCGCGTGTTCCAGCTTGTCCGCCAGGTCTCGGGGCGCGCCGGGCGGGCCGATCGGCCGGGGCTGGCGCTGATCCAGACCAGCCAACCCGAGCATCCGGTGATCCGCGCCATCCTGTCGGGCGCGGAGGAAGAGTTCTGGCGTAGCGAATCGACACAGCGGCAGGCGCTCGGGATGCCGCCGCACGGACGGCTGGCCGGGATCATCCTGTCGGGCAGCGATCTCGAGGCCTGTTTCGCGCTGGGACAGGCGCTGGCCAAAGGCGATGCGCCGCTGCGCGCCATCGGTGCGCAGCTTTTCGGCCCGGCGCCCGCGCCGATCGCGCGGATCCGCGGGCGTCACCGCGTGCGGCTGTTGGTCAAGGCGGCGCGGACAGT
>PXES01000329.1 GCA_003564655.1 Paracoccaceae bacterium | reverse complement strand
TGCGCACGCCGAATTTCGGCCGCAAATCCCTGAACGAGATCAAGGAAGTGCTCTCGGGGATGGGCCTGCATCTGGGCATGGATGTCGAGGAATGGCCGCCCGAGAATATTGACGAGTTGGCCAAGCGCTTCGAGGACCAGTTCTGAGTTTTCGCGCGCCGGGGAAACTCCGGCGCGCGTGCCCCGGGCACCCCGCCCCAAGGAGAGTCGGGGGTCACGCAGCCCCTGACCGGACAAAGCATAACGGACGTTGAAGGAGAAACATCATGCGTCACGCCAGAGGCTACCGCCGCCTGAACCGCACCCATGAACATCGCAAGGCGCTGTTCGCGAACATGGCCGGCTCGCTCATCGAACATGAGCAGATCAAGACCACCCTGCCCAAGGCCAAGGAACTGCGCCCGATCATCGAAAAGCTGATCACGCTGGCCAAGCGCGGCGATCTGCACGCGCGCCGTCAGGCCGCCGCACAGCTCAAGCAGGACCAGTATGTCGCCAAGCTGTTCGACGTTCTGGGCCCGCGCTACAAGGAGCGTCAGGGCGGTTATGTGCGCGTGCTCAAGGCGGGTTTCCGCTATGGTGACATGGCGCCCATGGCGATCATCGAGTTCGTCGAGCGTGATGTGAGTGCCAAGGGCGCCGCCGATCTGGCCCGCGTCGAGGCCGAGGACGCGGAATAAGCGCCGGGCAGGGGGCAGTGGGCCCTCGCTGCCATCAAGCGAATTGACCTGGATCGGGGGTGGCGGCGCGTTCGGCACCCCTTTTGCTTGTTCGCCCGCTGCTGCGAGCGTTGGGGCTCTGAACAGACGCCCCTTGCCAAGCACCGGCCAGCCTGAACGCGCTCGGCCCCCACGCGCCATGCGGTTGGCCCGTGCGTGATCCTTACTATATGCCGACAGGCGGGCCGCCCGAAACCCAGCGCCCGCAAGGAGATGACATGAGTATCGGCGGACAGATCGCCTGGGACGACACAGTGCTTCCCTTCCAACTCGACGCCAGCGACATCCGTGGCCGTGTCGCGCGGCTCGACACTGCGCTGGAGCGGCTGCTCTCCGGTCACCGCTACCCGGCTCCGGTCGAGGAGCAGGTGGCCGAGGCCGCCATGCTGACCGCGATGATCGGCCAGACGATCAAGCTGCGCTGGCGGCTGTCGTTGCAGATCCGCGGCGACGGTCCGCTGCGGCTGATCGCGACAGACTATTACGCCCCCGACGCCGCCGGTCGCCCGGCGCAAGTCCGCGCCTATGCCAGCTTCGACCCCGAGCGGCTGGACACCGGCGCGGCGGGCTTTCCGCAGATCGGCAAGGGCTATTTCGCAGTCACGCTCGACCAGGGCCCCGACATGGAGCCCTATCAGGGCATCACCCAGATTGCCGGGGCGGCGCTGTCCGATTGCGCCGAGATGTATTTTGAGCAGTCCGAACAGTTGCCGACCCGCTTCGCCCTCAGCCTCGGGCGGCATGGTGACCGGCAGTCGTGGCGCGCGGGCGGGGTGATGCTGCAGCACATGCCGCAGGCCGCCGGGGCCAGCCCGCGCGAGCGCGAGAGCATGGCAGAGGACTGGTCGCGCGCCAATCTGCTGCTCGACACGGTCGAACCGTCGGAGCTTGTCGGCCCCGATGTGCAGCCGCCCGATCTGTTGCTGCGGCTGTTTCACGAGGAAAGCCCGCGCGTCTTCGACCCGCAGGCCGTGCATTTCGGCTGCTCGTGCTCCGAGGACAAGGTGCGGCAGAGCCTGTCGATCTATTCCAGCCGCGACATCGCGACCATGACCACCCCCGAGGGGGTGGTGACGGCCGACTGCCAGTTCTGCGGCGCGCATTATGTGCTCGACCCGGCGACGCTGGGCTTCGGGGATGACGGCGATGCGCGATGAGCCGGGGGCGCTGCTGCGGGCAGCGCTGCAGGTCAGCGGAGCCCCGTCCAGCGATTTCGACCTGAACCCGGACATCAGCCTGCCAGCCGGGCGCAAGTTGCGCCCGGCAGCGGTCCTGATCGCGCTTGCCGAGGGAACAGGTGGGCCGGAGGTAGTGCTGACCAAGCGCGCCTCGCATCTGAGCAACCACCCCGGCCAGATCGCATTGCCCGGCGGGCGGCAGGACCCAGAGGATGCGGATCTGCTGGCGACGGCACTGCGAGAGGCGCGAGAAGAGGTCGGCCTGCCGCCGGACATGGTGGAGATCTTCGGCACGCTGCCCCCGCATGAGACCGTGACCGGCTTTCAGGTGACGCCGGTGCTCGCGCAACTGCGCGGCCCCGTGGCCTTTCGTGCCGAACCGGGCGAGGTGGCCGAGGTGTTCACTGTCCCGCTCGCGCATGTGCTGGACCCGGCGCGGTTCCGGGTCGAGCGGCGGCAGTGGCGCGGGGTCTGGCGGCATTACTTCGTCGTGCCCTGGGGGCCGTATTACATCTGGGGGGCGACCGCGCGCATCTTGCGCGCACTGGCCGAACGGGTGGCGCGATGCGGGTAGAGGGGCCGTGGCAGGTGCGCGCGCAGCCGCTACTCGCGCTGCTGGGGGATGCCGGGCATCAGGCCCTAATGGTCGGCGGCTGCGTGCGCAATGCGCTGCTTGGCGCGCCTGTGGGCGATGTCGATATCGCGACCGATGCTCGCCCCGAGCAGGTGCTCGCACTGGCCGAGGCGGCGGGGATCCGGGCCGTGCCCACTGGGCTGGTGCATGGCACCGTAACGCTGGTGCAGGACGGGCAGGGGCATGAGGTCACGACCTTCCGCCGCGACGCCGAGACCGATGGCCGTCATGCACGGGTCGAGTTCTCGCAAAGCCTGGCCGAGGATGCCGCGCGCCGCGACTTCACCATGAACGCGCTTTACGCGCGGGCGGACGGGCAGGTGCTCGACCCGCTGGGCGGGCTGCCCGATCTGCGCGCGCGGCGCGTGCGCTTCGTGGGCGACCCCGCCGCGCGGATTGCCGAGGATTACCTGCGCATTCTGCGCTTTTTCCGATTTCAGGCGCAATATGGCGACCCGGAAATGCCGATGGACGCCGCCGCCCTGGAAGCCTGCGCCGCCGGGGCAGGGGGCCTGGCGCGGCTGTCCGCCGAACGGATCGGGGCCGAGATGCGCAAGCTTCTCGCCGCGCCCGACCCCGCCCCTGCAGTGGCGGCGATGGACCGGACGGGCGTGCTGGCACAAGTGCTGCCGGGGGGCGATTCAGTGCCCCTCGGGCGGTTGGTGGCGCTGGAGGGCGATCTGCCGCCGGGCGCGCTGCGCCGCTTGCTGGCGCTAGGCGGCGATGCGGGCCGGTTGCGCCTGACGCGCGCCGAGGGGCGCGCGCTCGCCACCGCGCGCACGGCGCTGGCGGGCGACGCGCCTCCGGCAGAGCTGGGCTACCGGCTGGGTGCGGAGGCCGCCCGTGATGTGGTGCTGGTGCGGGCGGCGCGCGATGCAGACCCGCCCCCGCCCGACTGGCAGGCGCAGGTCGCGCGCGGGGCCGCCGCCTGTTTCCCGCTGCGCGCGCGCGATCTGCCGGGGCTGGAAGGCCCGGCCCTCGGCGCGGCGCTGAGAGAACGCGAAGCGCGCTGGATCGCCTCGGATTTCACCCTCGACCGCGCCGCGCTCTTGCGCTGAGGCGCGGGCCGCTGGCCTTTGACCGGCCGCCCGCCTATATCAGCCCAAGCAAGAGGGGCCGCGCGTGCTGCAAAACCCCAATCCGGGCGAGACCGAAAGCCAGGGCCGCGCACAGCGGCTGGCAGGGCTGATCGATGCCTTCGCCCCCGCCGACGGCGCGCCGCCCCGCAGCCTCTGGGCGTTCATCCTGTGGTCGGTGCGCGGGGCGTGGCCGGTCTTGCTGGTCGCCGCTGTCATCTCGGCGCTGGTCGGCACCAGCGAGGTCGTCTCGGCGCTGCTGCTGGGGCTGGTGATCGACGCGGTGGTCAGCGCGGGCCCGACAGATTTCCTGGCCGACAATACCGGGCTGATCATCTTCTTCGTGCTGTTCTTTCTGGTGCTGCGCCCGCTGGCCTTCGGGCTGTCCTCGGCCGCGAACAGCATTGTCGTCATGCCCAATGTCTATGTGCTGGTGCA
>PXES01000413.1 GCA_003564655.1 Paracoccaceae bacterium | reverse complement strand
GCCATTGCGCCCCCGCCGCCGAGGTCTGCGATATCCTGCAGATCCCGGCCTTCCTGTGCCGCCAGACCGACCTGCTGCTGGCCGCAGGCGCCACCGGCGCGGCCGTCAACGTCAAGAAGGGCCAGTTCCTCGCGCCCTGGGACATGGCCAATGTCGCGGACAAGCTCGCCGCCACCGGCAACCGCCGCATCCTGCTGACCGAGCGCGGCGCGTCCTTCGGCTACAACATGCTGGTCAGCGACATGCGCGCGCTGCCGGTGATGGCCGCCACCGGCTGGCCGGTGGTGTTCGACGCCACCCATTCGGTGCAGCTGCCCGGCGGCCTCGGAACGGCCTCGGGCGGGCAGCGCGAATTCGTCGCACCGCTGGCGCGCGCGGCGGTGGCGGTGGGGGTCGCGGCGGTCTTCGTGGAATGCCACGACGACCCCGACAGCGCCCCCTCCGACGGCCCCAACATGCTGCCCCTCGATGCGATGGAGCCGCTGCTGCGCCGCCTGATGGCGCTGGACCGGCTGACCAAGGGGGACTAGCGCCGCCTTAACGGTTGGCAATCCCGTTCCCGCCCGCCTATAAGGCCGGCAGACCGCTGCACGACAAGGATCACGACCATGGGCTGGAACAAGGCAGGCTGGCGCAACCGCCCCCGGGTGCAGATGCCCGACTATCCCGACGCCGGCGCCCTGGCCGCGGTGGAGGCGCAGCTGACGCGCTATCCCCCCCTCGTCTTCGCCGGCGAGCTGCGCCGCCTGCGCGACCAGCTCGCCGCCGCCTCCCGGGGCGAGGCGTTCCTGCTCCAGGGCGGCGACTGCGCCGAAAGCTTCGCCGAATTCTCCGCCGACAACATCCGCGACACCTTCAAGGTGCTCCTGCAGATGGCCGTGGTGCTGACCTTCGGCGCGAAGGTGCCGGTGGTGAAGGTGGGGCGCATTGCCGGCCAGTTCGCCAAGCCGCGTTCCGCGCCGACCGAGACGGTCGACGGCGTCGAGCTGCCGAGCTATCGCGGCGACATCATCAACGGCATCGATTTCGACGACGCCTCGCGCAACCCGGATCCGCATCGCCAGCTCAAGGCCTATCGCCAGTCTGCGGCGACGCTGAATCTCATCCGCGCCTTCGCCACCGGCGGCTACGCCAATCTGGAGAACGCGCATCGCTGGATGCTCGGCTTCATCAAGGACAGCCCGCAATCCTCGCGCTATGCCGAGCTCGCCGAGCAGATCACCCAGACGATCGACTTCATGCGCGCGATCGGGATCAATCCCGAGCAGCATCAGGAGATGCGCATCACCGACTTCTACACCAGCCACGAGGCGCTGCTTCTGGGCTACGAGGAAGCGATGACGCGGGTGGATTCCACCTCCGGCGGTTACTACGCCACATCCGGGCACATGCTCTGGATCGGCGATCGCACCCGCCAGCCCGATCATGCCCATATCGAATACATGCACGGCATCGAGAATCCGATCGGCGTGAAATGCGGCCCCTCGCTGACGCCGGACGGGCTCTTGCAGCTGATCGATGCGCTCAATCCCAAGAACGAGGCCGGGCGCCTGACGCTGATCTGCCGCTTCGGCGCCGACAAGGTCTTCGACCACCTCCCCGCCCTGATCCGCGCGGTCAAGCGCGAGGGCCGCAACGTGGTCTGGTCCTGCGATCCAATGCACGGCAACACCGTCAAGGCGGCTTCCGGGTTCAAGACGCGGCCCTTCGATCAGGTAATGCAGGAAGTGCGCAACTTCTTCGCCGTCCACCAGGCGGAGGGGACGCATGCCGGCGGCATCCATCTGGAAATGACGGGGCAGAATGTCACCGAATGCACCGGCGGCGCCCGCGCCCTTACCGATGCCGATCTCTCCGATCGCTACCACACCTATTGCGATCCCCGGCTCAATGCCGAACAGGCGCTGGAAATCGCTTTCCTGACCGCGCAGCTGATCAAGCACGAGCGTCAGGGCAAGGAACGCCCGCAGACCGAAGCTGCGGAATGAGCTGACGGGCGGGGCGGGAAACCTCCCGCCCGGTCCGCTGCCGCGCCGGTTCAGCCACCGTCGCGTATGGCGCGACGGGCGCTCTCGCGTCCCCCGATCTGGCGGCCTTGCGCGGATGCCTCCGAACGCGTCCCCGCCCGCAAGGCCTCGCGGGCGGTCGCGCCGAGCCCCCTCCCCGCCTCGCTTGCCTGCATCATGACCGGCCCCGTATCCGCCTGAGCGGCACTGCGTTGCGGCAGGGCGATGCTGATCTCGTAGACCGCCTCGATCAAGGCGCAGGCCACGGAACGCGGCGTGCGTCGGATGATCTCGACCAGCCCGAACACGGCGGCGACATCACGCGCGAGCGGCTTGTCCAGCGTCAGAAAGATACGGATGGCGGCCTCCTCCGGGGCCCCCAGCGCCAGCAGCGCAAGCGCAAGGCAATCGCGGCGCGAGGGCTTGTCGAAGCGCCAGTCCGGCACCGCCGTGAGCCCCAGCCCCTGCGCCAGACGCACACCGAAAGCCGCATTCTCGGCATTGTCGGCAGCATCGTGCAAAGCCGCGATGCGCTCTCGCGTCGGGCGCACCAGCCGCGAATGCGCCGCCGCGCCCCCGTCCTGCGCCATGGCGCTGCGCAGAGCCGCCCGGCGCGCCTGATCCGCGTGCAGATAGAGCGGCGCCAGCGATCGCGCCGGGACATCGGTACGCGCGAGCAGCGCCTCGGCAAGTTCCGGAACGCGCCGTGCGCGCGCCACCATATCCTCCAGCAACCGCCCGCCGAGCAGGGCGTGGCTGTCGCGCGCGAGCGCGAGGTCAAGCCCGGTTGAGGCAGCCGGCGGCGTCCCATCCGGGATCGGCTCGCGTGACGCGCCAGGCGGCGCGGCAGATGAAGCAGAGCCCCCGCCGGCATGCAGTGGAATGTCGAGGCCGAGTTCCTGCCCCCGCGCCGCGATCGCCCGCAGGACGCTCTCGGGGAGTTGCGGCAGCAGCGCGAGCTGCCGGGCCACATAGCGCAGTGTGTCGGGCTCCGCGCGCGGGATGAGCGCCAGCGCGAGGGATTCGAAGGCCTGCGATCCGGCCCGCGCCCCCGCAGGCGCGCCCGCGAACAGATCGGTCTGCACCCGCAACAGCACCTGCACCAGATCGGGCCGCATCGCGTCCAGCCCGACATCAGCGTGACCGGCGAGCATGCTCAGACGCAGCAGATCCTGATGACGCGGCCGCGCGCTGCCAGGCCGTCGAGCGGCGTCGGCATATTGATTTCTCGAAGAAAATCCATCGCGCATGGAGGCAGGCACCGGGGTCACCAAGCATTCACAAAACACACTGTTAACGAAAGATAGAGAAAACCCCTTAGCACTCTCTTAACTGTCGCATCGATTGGAAGTAGTATTCTTGCAACGACTAATGATGGAAGCGGGTAATTCAAGACGACGTAAACCAACTGTTAACCATAGCGGCTCGAAGGTGCATCGATCACCACGCCGAGGCCGCAGGAAGCGGGGAGTGAGTGTCATGGGAAGACAACACGTGCAGAAAGTTCATGCAGCTGCGCCGGGCGGCGCAGAGGTCGTGCGACTGGCTGATTTCCCCAAACGCACGATCAGAACCTCGGACCTTCGCACCCCGCGCGGGGAGATCTTGCTGTTCACCGGAATTCGCTATGAGCGCCAGACGGAACCGACCGAGCCTGATCCGCGCGACACGCATGAGGAAGCCGGCTCTGTGCGCGGATCGCGCCGGCGCAAGCGTCGCGTCTGAGCCTTCAGGGCGTATCGACGCAAGGCCGGGGCCCGGCGCACTTGCCACGCTCGCCTGCGCCGCCCTTCTTCTCGCCGGCTGCGCGCGCACCGGTGATCTGGGGCGCCCCGCCCCATCCATCTGGAACGATCGGGTCATGCCCTTTGCCGGCCTCGTTGCGGCAGAAGCGCGCGGTGAGGCGGTTTCCTGGTTCATGCTGACAGATGACGAGCGGACATTGCGCGATCGCGCCTGGCGCTTTCTGATGCCCGCCCATGAGAAAGCGTTCTTCCAGCGCCAGCTGGCGGAGTTCGCGCGAACCCGCATCCTGCCGCGCATCGTCATGCACCACGACGAACGCGCCTATCTGCG
>PXES01000360.1 GCA_003564655.1 Paracoccaceae bacterium | reverse complement strand
CTGCCGGTGCAGACGGTCGATCCGTTCTCGGGGGTGATCGTGACCGGCTTTGGCACGCCGCCGGGTGGTGGCCGGGCCTATCGCGCGGCGGTGCTGGTCAATGACCCCGCGCTTGACGCGCGCTCGCTGAACGTGGCGCTGATGACCCAGGGCGGGCCTGCCAGCCGCGAGACGATCCGCGCGGTCGAGGATGCGATCCTGACCCGCGCGCGCCAGTTGCGGGTGCGTGATCGCGGGCTGTAAGCGGATCTGGATTTTGCCCGGAGCGGGCGCTAAAGATGCCGGGCCGGTCGTGCCCGGCATTTTCTTGACCTGACCCGAGGGACGATCATGGCCAGCCCGACCGATGCGCGCTACCAGCCGCAGGCGATTGAAGCGAAATGGCAAGCCGCGTGGCAGGAGGCGTCCTGCTTCACGGCCCGGCGCGACCCGGACCGGCCGAAATACTACGTGCTCGAGATGTTCCCCTACCCCTCGGGGCGGATCCATATGGGGCATGTGCGCAACTACACGATGGGCGATGTGGTGGCGCGCTACAAGATGGCGCAGGGGTTTTCGGTGCTGCACCCGATGGGCTGGGATGCTTTCGGGATGCCCGCCGAGAATGCCGCCATGGCCTCGGGCGGGCATCCGAAGGACTGGACCTACGGCAATATCGCCGACATGCGCGCGCAGATGCAGCCGCTGGGGCTGTCGATCGACTGGAGCCGCGAATTCGCCACCTGCGACCCGGAATATTACGGCCAGCAACAGGCGATGTTCATCGACATGCTGGAGGCGGGCCTCGTCTATCGCAAGAATGCCGTGGTCAACTGGGACCCGGTGGACATGACGGTGCTGGCCAATGAGCAGGTCATCGACGGCAAGGGCTGGCGCTCGGGTGCCGAGGTCGAGCGGCGCGAGCTGACGCAATGGTTCTTCCGCATTTCCGAGTATTCCGAGGAATTGCTGGCGGCGCTCGACGGGTTGAAGGAGTGGCCCGAGAAGGTGCGGCTGATGCAGCGCAACTGGATCGGCCAGTCGCGGGGGCTGCAATTCGCGTTCTCCACCATGGATGCGCCCGAAGGGTTCGACCGGATCGAGGTTTATACCACGCGCCCCGACACGCTGCTGGGGGCGTCCTTTGTGGCCGTGTCGCCCGATCATCCGCTCGCCAAGCATCTGGAGCGGCATGACCCGCAGGTCGCGGATTTCGTGACCGACTGCCGTCGCATCGGCACCACGGAGGAGGCGCTGGAGAAGGCCGAGAAGCGCGGCCACGACACCGGCATCCGCGTGCGCCACCCTTTCGAGAATGACTGGGAACTGCCCGTCTATATCGCCAATTTCATCCTGATGGATTACGGCACCGGCGCGATCTTCGGCTGCCCGGCGCATGACCAGCGCGACCTCGATTTCGCGCGGAAATATGGCCTGCCGCACCCGGATGTGTTCGTCGCGCTGGAGGACGAGACGCCGGTAACCGACACGGCGTTCGTGCCGCCCAAGACCGACAAGGTCCGCTACATCCGCGGTTTCGCAGGCGACGCGGTGCAGACGGGGCTAGAGGCCGTGGAGGCCGCCATCGCGTTTTGCGAATCGCGCGGCGTCGGGCATGGCGTGACGCAATACCGCCTGCGCGACTGGGGGCTGAGCCGCCAGCGCTACTGGGGCTGTCCGATTCCGGTTGTGCATTGCGACACCTGCGGCGTGGTGCCCGAGCGCAAGGAAAACCTGCCCATCGCGTTGCCCTATGACGAGGACGGCACGCCCATCGACTTCTCGGTGCCCGGCAACCCGCTGGACCGGCACCCGAGCTGGCGTGACTGCGCCTGCCCGAAATGCGGTGCGCCCGCGCGCCGCTAGACAGACACGATGGACACCTTCGTCGATTCCTCGTGGTATTACGCCCGCTTCACTGCGCCACGCGCCACCACCCCAACCGACCCGGCCGAGGCCGAATACTGGATGAATGTGGACCAGTATATCGGCGGGATCGAACACGCGATCCTGCATCTGCTCTATTCGCGCTTCTTCGCCCGCGCGATGGTGCGGACCGGCCACCTGCCGGAGAGTGCGTCCGAGCCGTTCGACGCGCTGTTCACGCAAGGGATGGTGACGCATGAGATCTACGAGACGCGCGACGCCAAGGGCCGCGCGGTCTATCACCTGCCCGAGGATGTCGAGAATGGCCACCTGAAGGCCACGGGCGAGGAAGTTCGGGTCATCCCCTCGGCCAAGATGTCGAAATCCAAGAAGAATGTCGTGGACCCTGTGGCGATCGTGGACTCCTTCGGCGCCGACACGGCGCGCTGGTTCGTCCTGTCGGACAGCCCGCCCGAGCGCGATGTGGAATGGACGAGCGCCGGGGCCGAGGCGACCTTCAAGCATCTGAGCCGAGTCTGGAGCCTGTGTGATCGGATCGCAGCCATGCCCGATGGCGCGCCCGGTGACGCCGACACCGAACTGCTGCGCGCCATGCACCGCGCCATCGCCGATGTGACGAAATCCATCGAGAATTTCGCCTTCAACAAGGCTATCGCCGAGCTTTATGCCTTCACCAACACGCTGTCGAAATCGACTGCCAGCGGCGCGGCACAAAAGGCTGCCATGCGCACGCTCGCGCAGCTCATGGCACCCATGGTGCCGCATCTGGCCGAGGATGTCTGGGCGCATCAGGGCGGGCGGGGTCTCGTCGCGCAAGCGCCCTGGCCAGAGGCCGATCCGGCGATGCTGGTGCGCGACACCATCGTGCTGCCCATCCAGATCAACGGCAAGCGGCGCAGCGAGATCGAGGTTGCCGCCGATGCCACCCGCGAAGAGGTTGAAAAGCGCGCGCTGGCGGATGATGCTGTGATCAAGGCTTTGGCGGGGGGCGCGCCGCGCAAGCTGATCGTGGTGCCGGGGCGGATCGTCAATGTCGTCATCTGATCGCAGGTCGGTGCTGGGGCTGCTGGCGGTGCTGCCGCTTGCGGCCTGCGGCTTTGCACCGGCCTATGGGCCCGGCGGCCCCGGTCAGGCGCTGCGCGGGCAGGTGCGCGCACGCGATCCGCAGACATCGAACGATTTCGACTTCCTGGCCGCATTCGAGGACCGGGTTGGCCGCCCCACTGCCGCGCGATACGAACTCGAGTACCGCATCTCGACATCCGAGCGTGGTGCCGCCCGCGTGGCGGGGCTGGGTGAAACGCGCATCACGCTGTTTGGCGACGTGCGCTACACGCTCACCGAGATCGGCAGCGACGAGGTCGTGACCGAGGGCAGCCTGCGCAACTTCACCAACTACTCGACCACCGACACGCAGCTTGCCACCCGCCGCGCCGAGGAAGATGCGCAAGCGCGGCTGATGCGCATTCTTGCCGACCAGGTTGCGGGCCGCCTGATTGCCGCGCTGGCCGAATGAAACTCGCCCCGCGCGATCTGACCCGCCTTATCGCCAGCCCCGACCCCGAGCTTGCGGGCGTGCTGATCTTCGGTGCCGACGCGATGCGCGTGGCGCTCAGGCGGCAGGAGCTGATCGCGGCGATCATCGGCCCGGAGGGCGAGGCCGAGATGCGCTTCGAGCGCGTGCAGGCCGCTGATCTGCGCCGTGGCCCGCCCCTGTCCGACATGCTGCGCGCGCAGGGGTTTTTCCCCGGCCCGCGCGCCGTGCTGGTCGAGGATGCGACCGACAGCCACGCCGAGGCGATATTGCCTGCGCTGGCGGGTTGGCGGCAGGGCGATGCGCATCTGGTCGTGACCGCGGGCGCGCTCAAGGCCAGCTCGAAAATGCGCAAGGGCTTCGAGGGGGCGAAACACGCAGGTGCCGCGGCGATCTATGACGACCCGCCCAGCCGCGCCGAGGTCGAGGGCGCGCTCGCCCGCGCCGGGTTGCAGCCCGATGGCGCTGCGCTCGAGGCGTTGCTGGCGCTGGGCCGCGCCATGGGGCCGGGCGATTTCCGACAGACGCTCGAGAAGCTGGCGCTCTACAAGCATGGCGACCCCGACCCCGTCAGTGTCGCCGATGTCTCGGCCATCTCGCCTGCCAGTGTCGAGGCCGGCATGGATGACCTGCTGCACGCCGTGGCCGAGGGGCAGGCCGCGCAGATCGGCCCGCTGATCCAGCGG
>PXES01000220.1 GCA_003564655.1 Paracoccaceae bacterium | reverse complement strand
TCCAGACAGTCGGCGATGTCATGTTCTATTTCGACTACAAGCACGGCGTCTGCCGCTGGGACGGCGAGACATGGGACTGGATCGAGTTTCCGCCCGGCCTGCTCGACCGCGAGTTCAGGGGGCTCACCCGCCCCTGAGCAAGCGCGCCGAAAAAGCCTGTGGCCTACATGATCTACGACACTTGCGAGCATGACGCGAATTATACGCCCTCGGTGCGCTTCAACGGGCAGAAGGCGATGGTGCTGCGCTCGCACACGACGCATGTGCATGGTGACGAGCCGGGCGTCGGCAAGGGCGTGAAATCCGGCATTGTCGGCGGTATCTCCGAGCCCATCGGCCACGCCGCGCAGGTCCGCGCCGAGGGCAGCCCGGTCATCCGCCATCTCGACCGGTTCCACATGAACAACCGCAACACGAGGGGCGAGGCGATCTTCGTGCGCGACACCGCCACCTACCCCGCCCCCGAAGACGACGACCCGGTGCCGGGCTCGCTACAATTGGCTTCGGCCTCCTCAGAGGCGGAGGGCGCGTCACCGATGATCGGGTTTGTCGCCCCCGGCGGCATGCCAGCCCCCCCGGCGGCCCCGCCCGCAACGGCTCTACCTCAAGCCGCGCCGCCTCTGGGCACAGCCCCCGCCCCGCCAGCCCCGACCATGCTGCAACGCGTTGGCAGTCTGGCACGCTTTCTGGGGGCCCGGGCTATCCCGATCATTCCCCTGCTGGCCCCAAGCCGACTGGCGGACGGCACGCTGCCTGTCGCGCCGGATGGCACACTGCAAGGTGAGCCGGAAGCGCTGCCGCAGGAGGAGCCCCGGCCCCAGCCTGTCCCGGCCCCGGATACTGCGCGAATCGACCGGCCGAGATGCTACGTTTTGACGTTGCATTTCTCGACACCTGCCAACGGAACCGTTATCGAAATGCGCCGTCAGCTTGACTTGCAGCAGGCCGCACTGAACGCCAAGAACCCGTGCCGGGCAGCGGAAGATATGGCGCAGTATCGCGCCAACAGACCCATCGGGGAACGGGCGCGGCCTCTTGCGCGTGAACGCGCGATTCAGGAGAATACGGCGCGCATAAGAAGGCTGAACCCAGCGCTTGACATCAATACGGCACTGGATACGGCCCGCGCAAATGCATCCGACAAGGATGCAATTCATACACTGGACATGATAGCGGGAGGCGATCCGCTGGTGTTTTCCGGCTTGGGCAACCGAAGTGTAAACCGCTCGATCGGAAGCCAATGGGGCTCTGGCGGCAAAGCAGCCGAATTGGCGGCGTATGCACAAGACCAATGCCAAAAGGGGTGTCCGAGAATGCAGACCCTACTCACTACAACCTAAGGTGACTTATGGATAGTCAGGAATTCCTCGAGGTGTTTGGCCCTCCAAAAGACAACCGGCCCATCGATCCCAGCCTCGCCGAGCGATATCGGGACCTGGTGCCAGATGAGCTTGTCGACCTGTGGGTCGCGCATGGCACGGGAAGCTATGCCAGCGGTTTCTACAGGCTTTGTACGCCAGATCTGTTCCATCCTGTGCTGTCGTCGCTGCTGTTGGCCGCGCCGACGCTTTACGGGAAGTTGCATGCCGTCGGATATTCGGCATTCGGTATCATTGATCTATGGCACGAAGCAGGTCGCCATTTCAGTTTTGACATCCAGTTCGCTTCATTGACTGATCGTTCAAGCTACAGAGAAAGCGAACCGCCACCACACGATATGGCCGAATTGTATGCGTTAGCAGGGGTAGAGATGCCTGATGACCATGAGGAAGCTGCGCGTCGCATTGCGCCTGGGCAACTGACCGTATGGGACGAGTTAGCGGTCGGCGCAAGCATTGAAACCTACAGGAACTACATCGGCGATGATGAGAAGCAACTGCCGAAAGAGGTGGAGCATTTTCTTGGAAAGCCACAAGAGAATCAAATGTTCCTACTGCGCGATGCAGGGCTGCCTAACGTTGCACAATCTTATGCCAGAGTTGATCTAAGCGATATCCTCCAGCACATTCTTTCTAGAGAGTTACGGCTGACTGAGTTTGAATTGGTCAATGGAAACAGAGTGTCCAGAACAAAGCTGTTCGCAATGCGATAGAATTAAGAATATCCTGCGCGAAGATTTGAACAAGTAACGGTGTGAAATCCGGCATTGTCGGCGGTATCTCCGAGCCCATCGGCCACGCCGCGCAGGTCCGCGCCGAGGGCAGCCCGGTCATCCGCCATCTCGACCGGTTCTGGATGAACAACCGCAACACGGTGGGCGAGGCGATCTTCCTGCGCGACACGCGCGCGTACCTCGCCCCCGAAGACGACGACCCGGTGCCGGGGTCACTGTTTGCCGCTGCCACAGCTCCGCCGGTCCAGCTGGCGCAAATGACAACCGGCACCATGACAGATGCGGGGCGCGGCTGGTCTGGCGGCGCGACTACCGATGATGCAGGACGGGCGCCGACAAACGCGCGCCCCACGCAAGCTCAGCCCTCGCATCGAGGGCTTCAGCGGCGCGGCCTTCTGGGATTGATTCTCGCCGGATTGGAGCGTGATCTGTCCATGTCCCCGGATGAGCGGGTCGCCGAAGGCAATGCAATGCGGGTCATCATGTCAACACCCGGACAGCGCGTGATCACGGATCAGCGTCTGCTGGGCGGGCGGTCCCCGGTGACCATACGAAGTGTTCGAGTGTTAATGGTAGCGGAGGAGGGACTTGAACCCCCGACACGCGGATTATGATTCCGCTGCTCTAACCAACTGAGCTACTCCGCCACGGATGGGACGCGACTTAGAGGAAGGCGGAAACACCGTCAAGCGGTCTCGCGCCGCCGGGGGGTGCAATAATCGCAGCGGCCTGCGAGTGGCTCAATGCGATCCCGATGCAAAGGTATCGCGCTGTCGCGTCAGTCTTGGCCCGAGGATACGCCGGAAGCTTTGAAGCGTGTCTTCGGTGTAGCGACTGCGCAGGGTCTGCGCAGTCGCCCGTGCGCTTGCACCAATGCCAGGGTCGGACCAGAAATCGGCAATCGCTGCCAGGATGCTCTCGCGGCTGCGCTCGGGGCGTGCGAGGCACCGGCAGGACGGAAACCGTGCCGCCCGCACGCATTGAATCTCTGCTCGGACTGGCGCGGCAGGTTCAGCACCGGCAGCCCGGCAAGCACTCCCAGCCCCAGCGTTCCCGCTTGCCCGGCGCAGACCAGCACGCGGGTCCGCGCGACAATCTCGCGCTGCGGCACTGGCGCACTCTCGATCGTCAATGCCGGGTTTGACGCCAGCCGCGCGCGCTGGGCCTCGGACATCTGCGGCGCGTAGAGCCGGGCGGGGATGTCCAGCGCTGCGATCGCCTCGAGATTGGCGGGCTCTTCGAGCTCATCGACCGAGAAATAGATGAACACCTCCTCTCCACTTCCGTCGGCCAGCGGGGGGATCTCGGCCACAGGCGGCAGCAACGCCTCTTGGCGCCAGGGGGCGTAGGGGTCCCATTCGGAAATGCCAGTGGGCAGCGCAATGTCGCTGCGATAGATCTCTGGCAATGCCATCAGCTCTGGCAGGGCGTAGGGACCCACCACACGGTTGACCGCTGAGAGCAGCCGGGTGTCATCGAATTCGATTCCGTCTGTTTCGCCTTCGGCGACCAGTGGGGCGAAGCGCGGCATGTGCGCGGGCGGCACCCCGAAGGAATTGCCAGTGGCGCAGGACGGGATGCCAAGCGCGCGTGCCGCCAGAAGTGCGGTCGGCGCGAACTCTGCGACGATCAAGGCGGGGCGCATCCTGAGGAACGTTTCATGCCACCACGCAAAGCGGGTGCGCAGAATCTCGGGATCGAAGAAGCCGGTCATTGCCAGCCAGTTCGTCCAGCGCGTTGCGAGCCTGCCCTGCTGCCCGTCCAGCAGTGCCGCGCGCATCCGCGTCTCGTCGATCAGGCGCAACTTTGCTGACGGGTAGATGGCATGGCAGTAAGGCATGAGGATATGCGCCTTCTCGGGGCGTCCGATCAGGGCAATGACCTTTGCCTTGGGCCGCAGCGCGCGCGCGACAATGGCAAGCGTGACCATGTGCCCGCGCCCGCCTCCGGCCTCGCAACACAGCAAGACTGGCCTCAT
>PXES01000391.1 GCA_003564655.1 Paracoccaceae bacterium | reverse complement strand
GCTCTCGAGATCACGGGCGAGGGGCCGATCGACACTTTTGGTGCCGATATCCGGCTGGCGACCGACGGGGTTGATCGCGTGACCGGCGACTTCCAGTTGCAGACCTCGCTGCCTGGCGTCGCTCAGGCCGTGCGGCTGGATCTGGGCGGTGATCTGCGCCCGCTGCTGCAACCTGAATTCCACCCCTTCTTTGGCTCCGAATCGCGGCTGCGCACCGAAGCGCAGCGTTTCGAGGATGGCCGCCTGTCGCTGGACGAACTCGACATCCGCACCGACAAGCTGGCGCTGCGCGGGGCGTTGGCCGTGGGCGCCGACAATCTGCCCGAATTCATCGACCTGCGCGGCGAGATCGCCTCGCGCGACGGCTCGCGCGTCGTGCTGCCGGTCGCGGGGGGCGGCACCAGCATCGAGCAGGCGGAACTGCGCCTGGGCTTCGATGCCTCGGTCAACGAGGACTGGGATCTGTCGCTGGACATGCTGGGATTCGACAATGGCGACTTTCAGGTCGAAAGCCTGTTCGTCGAGGGGCTGGGGCGTATCTCGACCGAAGGTTTCGGTGAGGATATCGACGTGGTCGACGCGCTGATCGACTTCTCGGCGCTGGGGCTGTCGGCGCGTGACCAGGCGGTGGGCGAGGCGCTGGGCCCCGCGGTCACCGGCTCGCTGGCGCTTTTGTGGCGCGAGGGGCGGCCCCTGCTGCTGCCCGGCTTTCAACTCGAGGGGCGCGACTATGCGCTCAATGGCCGCGCGCGGCTGGATGACGGGGTAATCGATCTGAACGCGCAGGCCGATTTCCGCAATGTCGCGCGGCTGTCCATGCTGGCGGGACGTCCGCTGTCAGGCGCAGTACAGGCGCGGGTCGATGCGACGCTCGGCCCCGAGCGTGACCGCTTCCAGGTCGCTGCCGAACTCTCGGGCCGCGATCTGACGCTGGACCAGGCCGAGCTTGACGCGCTGCTCTCGGGGCGCAGTGTCATCAGCCTCGATGCGCATGGCGCGGATGGCGCGATCGAACTGCGCAGGCTCGAAGCCACGGCGCGCACGCTGAGCGCCGACATTTCCGGGCGGGTCGAGGGCGAAACCCTCGATCTGGACGGGCAACTGGATTTTGCCGATCTGTCGGTGCTGGGTGGTGATTTCGGTGGCGCGATGGACGCGCGGGTGTCGCTGCGCGGCGAAATCGGGGCCGAGCGGCTGCGGCTGGACGCGCTGGCGCGCGATCTGACCGTGGGCCAGCCCGACGCCAACCGCCTGCTGCGTGGCGAGACGCGGCTCGACATCGCGGCCCGGCGCGATGGTGAGGCAGTGGATTTGCAGGCGCTTGAGTTGCGCAACGCTGCCGTCCGACTGACCGCCGATGGCCGGTTCGAGGCCGGGGCCTCGCGCCTCGACGCCGATCTGCGCGTGCCATCCCTGTCGGCGCTGCGCCCCGAATATGCGGGCGCCATCGACGGTCGCCTGAGCGTGCGCGAAGAGGGTGCGGACCGGCGCGCGACGCTCGATGCCACCGCGCAAGGGCTGCGGCTGGGCAATGCTGTCGCCGACAGTCTGCTGGCAGGACGCTACGAGCTAAGCGCCAGCGTGCTGCAGCGCCCCGAGGATATCCTGCTCGAGCGGCTGAACCTGTCCGGTCCGCAGGTCAACGCCTCGGTCTCGGGGCAGTTGGTTGACGGGCGGCCCAGCCTGCAGATCGACGGGCGGCTGGCGGATCTGGCGTTGCTGGTGCCGGGCATCACCGGGCCGGTGACGCTGGGCGGCACGGCGCGCGGGCAGGCCGACGGCTACGCACTCGACCTCTCGGCTTCGGGGCCAGCGGGGGTGCAGGCGTCGCTTGAGGGCACGATCAGTGATGATCTGCAAGCCAATCTGCGCGTGCAGGGGCGCACCGATCTGGCGTTGATAAACCCGCGGATCGAGCCGCGCTCGGTGCAGGGACCGGTGAGTTTTCAGGCGACGGTCAACGGGCCGCTGGCGTTGTCATCGGTGCAGGGCAGCGCCGAGGGGACCGGCCTGACCGTGATCGCGCCCCAGCAGAACCTGCGGCTGACCGATATCGCGCTGCAGGCGCGGATCGCGGGCGGGCGCGCCGAGCTGGAGGCGCGTGGCAATTCCGCGACCGGCGGAAGTTTCACGCTTGGCGGCGATGTCCGGCTGGAGGACCAGCCGCAGGGCGATTTGCGGTTGCAACTCAATGCGTTGCGGATCGTCGATCCGCAGCTTTTCGAGACCGAGGTCAGCGGTGGCGTGGCGATCCGGGGTGCCCTGACGCGCGGCCCCAACATCTCGGGCGATCTGCAACTTGACCGCACCGAAATCCGCATTCCCCGCGTGGGGCTGGCCAGCCGGGGCTACGTGCCGCCCGGCCTTCGCCACAGCGGTGACAGCGCGGCTGCCCGCACCACGCGCGACCGCGCGGGCATCTTCGCGGGCGAGACCCACGGCCGCGAGCGGTTCCCCCCGTCGCTCGACATCCGCATCGATGCGCCCAATCGCATCTTCATCCGCGGACGCGGCCTCGATGCCGAGCTGGGTGGCGACCTGCGGCTGACCGGGACCACGGCGGATGTCATCCCCATCGGCCAGTTCGGGTTGATTCGGGGGCGTCTGGACCTGCTGGGCAATCGCTTCACGCTGAACGAGGGTTTTGCCAGCATGCAGGGCGATCTGGTACCCTTCGTGCGGCTTGTCGCCTCGACCGAGCGCGAGGGGGTGACGGCGCGCATCGTGCTCGAAGGGCCAGCGACCGCGCCCGAGATCCTGTTCGAATCGACTCCGGAACTGCCCGAGGAAGAGGTCGTGGCGCTGCTGCTCTTCGGGCGGGGCTTCGAATCGCTCTCGCTGTTCCAGGCGGCACAACTCGCCTCGTCTCTGGCCACGCTGTCGGGGCGCAGTGAGGGGATGCTGGAACGGTTGCGCCGCAATGTCGGGCTGGACGATCTGGATGTGCGCACCGGCACCGATGGCGAGACGACAGTGCGACTGGGCCGCTATCTGACCGAACAGATCTACACCGATGTCGAGGTCAGTCCCCAGGGCGCCAGCGAAGTGTCGATCAATATCGACCTGACTTCTTCGCTGACCGCACGCGGGCGGATCGACAGTGAAGGCCGCGCCGGTGTCGGGCTGTTCTTCGAGCGGGATTACTGAGGGGCAAGGACAATGGAGCAAGCGGGAACTCTGGCCGGGCGGGCCGTCCTGATCACCGGTGCAAGCCGGGGGATCGGGGCCGAGGCAGCGCGCGCCTTCACCGGGGCCGGTGCGCGGGTCGGGATCGCGGCCCGCTCGACCGAGGCATTGACTGCGCTGGCTGAAGAGACGGCCGCACTGGCGATCCCCTGCGATGTGAGCGATTTCGACTCGGTGGCGCGCGCTGTTGCGCAGATGCAGGAGGAATTCGGACGGCTGGACGTTCTGGTCAACAATGCGGGCGTGATCGAGCCCATCGCGCCGCTGGCCGAGGCCGACCCGGACGCGTTCGGCCAACTGATCGACATCAACCTCAAGGGTGTGTTCCACGGGCTGCGCGCCGCACTTCCGGTTATGCGGGCGCAGGGCGGGGGCACGATCATCACCGTGGGGTCCGGCGCGGCCCATAACCCGCTGGAGGGGGGGGGGGCCTATTGCGCGTCGAAATCCGCGGCCTGGATGCTGACCCGCGTCGCCGATATCGAGGCGCGCGGCCACGGCGTGCGGGTCATGAGCCTGTCGCCCGGCACGGTGGCGACCGACATGCAGCGCACGATCCGCGATAGCGGCCTCAACCCTGTCAGCAAACTTGACTGGTCGGCGCATGTGCCGCCCGACTGGCCTGCCCGGGCGCTGGTGTGGATGTGCAGCGCCGATGCGGATGACTGGGTCGGGCGCGAAGTCTCGCTGCGCGACGAGACGATCCGCAAGCGGCTGGGGCTTGGCGCATGATCCGCGTCGATGCGGAGGGTGCTGTCTGGACGCTGACGCTCGACCGGCCCGACAAGGCCAATGCACTGACCGCCGAGATGCTCGCCGCGCTGATCGATGCGGTGGATCGCGCGCAGGCCGGTGATGCACAGGTCCTGATCCTCACGGGCGCGGGGCAGGTGTTTTCCGCCGGGGCCGATCTCGAGGCGGCGCGGGCGGGGCTTGCGAAATCCCCCTTGTGGGAGGATCTGTCGGCGCGGATCGCGGCCTTCGACGGGCTGAGCATCGCGGCGCTGAACGGCACGCTGGCGGGCGGGGCCTGCGGGATGGCGCTCGCTTGCGATCTGCGCCTTGCCGTGCCGGGGGCGAAGATCTTCTACCCGGTGATGCGGCTGGGCTTTCTGCCACAACCCTCGGACCCCGGACGACTGGCCGCGCTGGTGGGGCCTGCGCGCGCCAAGATGCTGCTGATGGGCGGCGTCCGGTTGCGTGCCGAGGAAGCCTGCGCCTGGGGGCTGGTGGACCGGGTCTGCGCGCCCGAAGCGCTGCTGGACGAGGCGCGCGCGCTGGCCGCCGATGCCGCCGGGGCAGCGCCAGCGCATCTGGCCGCGATCAAACGTCTCATCCCTGTCGAAGGGGCTGGGTCAGGCAGCTAGCACCGGGTAAACTGACAGCATGTTTGCGCACATCCGATCCTGTCTTGCCGTCGCGCTGGCGCTGTGCCTCGCGCTCGCCAGTGTCAGCCATGCGCTGACGCGGCATCAGGCGGCAGGTGCGCATGTGCTGGTGATCTGCACCGGTGACGGGCTGGTGAGGATCACCCTCGACGCCCAGGGCAACCCGGTCGAGCAGCAGTTGCCCTGCCCGGATTGCATCCTGTCGCTTTCGGTCCCAGCCGGAAACGTGGCAGACGGCCCGGAATATCGCGCTGTTTCCATGCGCGTGATGCTCTCGGGCAGTGTGCATCCTGGACATGTTGACGCGTGGCGCTGGCCGCAGCCCCGCGCGCCGCCGCGCATCGGCTGAACCTGACACGATGCCCTGATGCCGGACAAAGCGCCCGCTCGGGGCCCCACCCACCCGCCCATGGCCCGCTCGCGGGCGCTGGCCCGTTCCGGGCCAGTGATCGGCGGGGCCGAACAACACACACTCAAGGACGCCAAACCATGAAAAACCTCTTTCTGTCAGCAGCGCTGGCGGTGACCCTTCCGCTGCCCGCCTTGGCGGGCGACACCATCCACATCATCGACCCCTACGCCCGCTCCGCGCATGGCATGGCGCAATCCGGCGCGGCCTTCATGACCATTGCCAATCACGGGTCCGAAGACCGCCGCCTGATCGCCGCCCGGTCTGACGCCGCGCAGCGGGTCGAGTTGCATACCCATATCGAGGACGATGCGGGCGTGATGCGCATGATCGAGGTCGAGGAGGGGTTTGCCATACCGGCGGGCGGTGAATACAGCCTTGCGCGCGGGGGCGATCACATCATGTTAATGGGCCTGACTGCGCCGTTCGAACAAGGCGACGAGATCGCGGTGACACTGATTTTCGCGGATGACGACGAGATGGAGATCACGATCCCGATCGATATGGAGCGCAGTGACTCCCATGGTCATTCACATGACCATTCGCATGAGCATACGCACGATTGAATTTGTCGGGCGGGGGCCGCATCGCGGCCCTCGCCCCTGCGCTCGCGCGCAATCGCTCTGATTACATGGCGCAGCGCTGTTCCGCTGCTGCACCGAAGGCGCGGTAGCGCGTCCAGAATGCATTGTCACGATCACTCTTGGACATGCGTATATCCTGCGCCATTTGCGGGTCGCGGAAGAAGCGCGCGGCGCGGCGCTGCTCGGAACGGGTGAGCGTGCTTTGTGCGACCGACCCGATACAACGGCAAAGTGCGCGTGTCGCCTGCGGGCGGTCGGAGCGCAAACACGCGGTCTCGATCGGGCTGGCGCTGGCAGGGGGCGGCAGAACCGGCATGACAAGCATGGCGGTGACGGCGGCGAGAAGGAATTTTGTCATGTGCCCTCGGTTGTCCTGTTCATGAGCGGTGGGTGTCGGCCTGCTCGACCGATCTTTATTCCACCGCAAGTTGCCTCGAATTCAATAATGATAAGATAGCAGAAAACCGACCCGTCTTGCGACCCGTTTTGCGGCGATGCGCGAAATGTCTCACCCCCGGTAGAAGATGGGTCAGATGTCGATGCGCACCCCCCTCCACCCCACCATCCCTTGTTGCGCACTGCGTCCGTCAGGCAACTGCGCCCGGCCGTTCGGGCCGTTTGTCTCAGCGCAGTTCGACCCCGGTGATGAGGTTGCCCGACAAGAACGCGAATCGCCCGTCGATCAGGTGCCGGGCATCGAAGCCGGGGACATCGCGCGTGAAGCGGGCCGTAAAGCTGTTGGACGCCAGGTCGAAATTCAGCGTGATCGCGTGAAACCCGATCAGCGTCTTGCTCAGCGGATACTGCGCCTTGTAGACGGCCTCCTTGGCGGAAAACACAAGCTTGGCGAAATTCCCCCGTTGCGACGGGCCCAGCGACGCGAGCCACTCGCGCTCTGTGTCGGTGCAGATCTCGGGCCAGAGCGCCGGATCAAGCGCAACCATCGGTTCGAGATCAAGGCCCAGCGACCGGATCTCGGGGTCGTCCGTGACCACGGCCAGACAGTCGCGGTCCGAGTGGGTGATCGACCCCACCAGGCCCTGCGGCCAGACCGGCGCGCGATCATCGCCCTGCAGGATCGGGCGCGCCGCGTGGCCGAGAAGGTCCATCGCAGCGCGCGCGGCCGCGCGCCCGGCCCCGAACTCGCGCGCGCGCTTCGGGGCGACCTGCTCGACCGACAGAACCTCATCGCCCATCAGCGGCGGCATCGGTGCGCGCGGATCGGCCCAGGCAAGCGCCACGCGGTCGGAAAACAGTGGGCGGGTGAATTGGAAATCAGCGAAACTGTGCTGGATCATCAGGACCTCATTTTTTGGGCGCGAGCGGCGCGACGTCGTGCCATGATGCTGCTACGGCTCTCGGGCGCGCGAGTTTCGACCGCCGCGCCGGAAGCGGGCGGGTGGAGCGGTGTGACTTCGGCCTGCGGCGGCGGGCGGACCTGCCGGTCGAGATGACGCGCGAGATCGCCCAGAACCGGGAAGCGGAAGACATCGGTGATCGACAGACCCGGCAGGTCCAGCGCGGCGCGGATCGCGCGATGCGCCTGCACGGCCAGAAGCGAATGCCCGCCAAGATCGAAGAAATTGTCCGACGCACCAACCTGCGGCACGCCGAGGACATCGCACCAGATCTGCGTAATGGTTGCCTGCGTGTCGCCGACAGGGCCCGCCGTCGGCGCGGGCGCCTCGGGGCGGTCGGCGACGGTGGGGGCCGGAAGGGCGTTGCGATCGATCTTGCGGTTCGGCGTCAGGGGCATTGCCGCCAGCGGCACCAGATGTGCGGGGCGGTGATGCGCGGGCAAGACCCGCGCCAGCGCCGCGCGCAGATCGTCTTGCGGCGTGCCAGTGTAATAGGCCACCAGCCGCACATCGCCCGGCTGGTCCTCGCGCGCGGTGACGACGGCCTGCGCGATGCCCGGCTGCGCCTGGAGGACGGCCTCGATCTCGCCCAGTTCAACCCGGTGGCCGCGGATCTTGACCTGATGATCCACCCGCCCGAGAAAGTCGATGCCGCCCGCTGGGTTGCGACGGACGAGATCGCCCGTGCGATAAAGCCGCCCCGTGCCGGCGGGGTCGGGCAGGAACCGCTCGGCGGTCAGTTCGGGGCGTTTCCAGTAGCCGCGCGTCACGCCGTCGCCGCCGATCAACAGCTCGCCCTCCTGCCCGACGGCGCAGGGGGTCAGGCACTCGTCCAGCACATGCAGCTGCGTGTTGGCGATGGGCTGGCCGATGCCGACGACACCGGGACCGCCCTGCGAGTGCGTGGTCGAGGACCAGATCGTCGTCTCGGTCGGGCCATACATGTTCTGTACCGGCTGGCCGGTCAGCGCTGCGATTTCGGCCGCGAGCGGCCCCGGAAGCGCCTCGCCGCCCAGCAGGATGTTCGGCACCCGCGCCAGTGCTGCGCGCGCGTCGTCGTCAAGCATCAGCATCCGCGCCATCGAGGGGGTGCATTGCAGATGGGTCACCTCGTGGCGATGGATCTGCGCGGCCAGCGAGTAATCGTCTTCGGCCAGGTGCAGACCGGGGCCCGCGCGGCCGACCACCTCGGCCAGCGGGTAGAGGCCTTCGAGCACCTGCTCGGTCGCGATGCCGTAGTCGATCAGGCAGGCGACTTCAGTCACGCCGATGGCCTTGAGTTGATCGACCCGCGTCAGACAGTCCTCGACCGTGCCGAAGAGGCCCGAATCCTCGAAATACCTGTTGAAGGCATAGTCGAGAATGCCCTCCACCTCATCCTCTGACAGGGTCGATAGGTCGATATCCATGGGGGTCTTCGCGCCAGCAGGCCGCTTGAAGGCCGGGAACGCCCAGGCATATTGCTTGACCAGCGCGGCGGCGGCCTTCAGGTAGGATTTCATCGGGCCGCGCGCGCCCTCGCGGGCATGATCGCGGTCGCGGGCCACGAAGCTGTGCAGCATCAGCGTGACAGTGAAATCCGCCGGATCATGGCCCGCGCCGCGCAGGGCGTCGTGGTAGATGGCGATCTTCTCGCCCACCTCGGTAATCGACTGGCCCAAGAGATGCGTCAGCACATGCGCGCCCAGTCGCCCCGCCTCGCGCCATGTCTCGGGGTTGCCGGCGGTGGTCAGCCAGATGTTCAACTCCTTCGACACCGGGCGTGGCAGGGTCTGGACGGGCACCATCCCGTCGCCCTTGTCGAACTCGACCACCTCGCCGCGCCACAGGCGGCGCACCGTGTCGAGTGTATCGAACATGGCCGCCTTGTTGTTCGGCGGACGATTCTCGGGGCGCAGGATGAAATCGACCGGATGCCAGCCAGAGGCGATGCCGATGCCGGTGCGCCCGCCCGTCAGGTTGTCGATCACCGCCCATTCCTCGGCGATGCGGATGGGATGGTGCAGCGGCACCACGCAAGAGCCCGCGCGCACCGCGATGTTGCGCGTGACAGCGGCCACCGCCGCGCCCGAGACGGCGGGGTTGGGGAACGGCCCGCCAAAGGCGTGAAAGTGCCGCTCGGGCGTCCAGACAGCGCAGAAGCCATGGCTGTCGGCGAATTTCGCGCCCTCCAGCAGCAAGCGGTATTTCTGCGGCCCGGCGCCGTCGTCATTGCCCCAATACATGAGGCTGAACTCCATGCCCGTCTCGGACCGCCGGATGGGGGCATTGGCGATCGGCGCGCGTTCTGCATCGCCCATCAGCACCACCTTGAAGCCGCGCGCGAGGGTCCAGAACAGCTCCAGGACCGAGATGTCGAAGCTCAGCGACGTCACCGCCAGCCACACGCCGGGCGGGTCATGACGGATATGCGCATCCATCCCGGCGAAGAAATTGGCGACATTGCCATGCTCGACCATCACGCCCTTGGGCAGGCCGGTCGAGCCCGAAGTGTAGATCAGATAGGCCAGATGGTCGGGTGTGACCTGCGTCTCGGGGTCGGTCCCGGGCTGCGCGCCGAGCCGCGCATCGGTGTCGAGCAGAACGCGCTGGGCGCGCTCCGCAGGCAGGCTGTCGGTCAACCCGGTTTCCGTCACCAGAACCGGCGCGCCGGAGTCGGTCAGGAAATGCGCCAGCCGCGCCTCGGGATAGGCGGGGTCCATCGGAACATAGGCGCCCCCGGCCTTGAGGATGCCCAGCGCGCCGATCAGCATGTTCGGCCCGCGTCGGGTGCACAGCGCAACCGGCGTGTCGGGCGTTATCCCGAGGCTGATCAGCAGATGCGCCACACGGTTGGCGCGGGCGTTCAACTCGGCATAGCTGAGGCTCTGCGCCTCATGGCTCAGCGCAATGGCGTCTGGGGTGCGGCGGACCTGCGCCGCGAAGGCGTGGTGGATGCACTGGCGGGTGTAGGGTGTCGCTGTGTCGATGGGCGCGGGGGCGGGCAGGGGTGTGTCCTGCTGCGTCGCTGCTGCTATCTGCGCGGCCAGGGCGTCGGCATCGGCCAGGGTGCCGGGGTCGTAGCGCAGGCAGCCCGCCGCAAGGTCGAGCACCAGTGCGGCCTCCGATGCCTCGGCCCCGTCGCAAATGGCCACTGGCGGCGGTGTGACAGGCCCGAGGCGCGGGTCGCGTGCGGCAAGCTCGCGCGCAAAGCCGGGGATGCGCCCGGCCCGGTCAAGCTGCGCGGTGATCGCGGCGTGCGGTTCGGGCGCGTCCAGATCGACCTGCAGGGGCACCCATTCGGCGACATGCGCGGGCGCTGCGCGGTGATGCGCTGCGATGGTTGCGTTCTGATAGGCCATGGCGAATTTCCGCAGGCCCATGCGAGGGGCGATGGCCTGTGCGACGGCAAGGATGCGGTCCGCAGGTCCGGTATCTGCAAACTCCAGCGCGACCGCGCTTTCCGCCCGCCCGCCTTGCCAGCTTGATGGTTGCATTGCGCGCAGCGCATCGCGCCAGCCGTTCTCACCTTGCGCGAGGGCTAGCAGCGCGCCCAAGCAGGCGGCATCTGGCAGGGTGACAGTCTCGCCTGCCCGGACCAGCGTGTCAGGGGCCACCGGCAGGCCCTGCTGGCACAACAGCCCGGTGCAGACTAGCGCCCCCTCTGCACAGGCGAGGGTGACGCTCTCTGCATCGACGGCCAGCACGCGTCCCGCCGGGCCGCTCTTTTCCACTACATGTGCCGCACCCACGACGATGACCTGTTCGCCAAGCATCAGCTTGGGCGTGGTCAGCGGGTTCCAGTAGGGACCAAAGGTCAGTGCCCGCACCAGCCGCGCGCCGTCGGATGCGGGGCGCGCGGGGTCGATATGCCCGGCATGGGCGGGGCGGTCATCGCGCCGGAACGGGCGGCGCGCGGCAGGCGTTTGCGGACGCGACTGCAACGGTTCGTTGCCCAGCATGTCAAGCAAAAGGCCAAAGGAGTCGACACCCGCCTCGAAGCTCTTGGCGTTGAGGGTCAGCGCCGTATCCTCGGGGGTGATGTCATAGGCGCGCTGCAGCAGGATATCGCCGCTATTTACCCCTTCATCCATCAGATGCCAGGTGATGCCGTGGCGGGTCTCGCCCTCCAGCAGTGCCCGGACAGGTGCGTGCAGCCCGGCATGATGTGGCAGCGGTCCATCGTGGAAATTCACGGCCCCGCGCGTGGGCAGGGCCAGCAACTCGGGTTGCAACAGGCGCAACCCGGCGATGTTCAGTAGCCAGTCGAAGCGCAGCCCCTCCAGCCGGGCGGCGAGCCCCGCGCCGGGCGCCACCACGCGCAGGCCATGCGCCTCTGCCCAGTCGATCATGCGCGGATTGTCCGTTACCACGGCAACCACCGGATGCCCGCGCGCCAGAAGCTGCGCGCCGCATTCGGCCATCAGGGCCTCGTCCCCGATCAAGAGGGTCGAATAGGCGCTCATGCGCGGTCTCCTGCATGGTCGGACATGCCGTTCTCGGCAGTGCGCACGTTACCGCGCGCCATCTGCTTCCAGGTGTGTGTCACGAGATCGCGGAAAAAATATGGCGCGACGCGCGCGTCCTTGCGGTCGATCATGTGGCGCAGCCTGAACAACCCTGCACCCGCCAGCTTGAACAGCGTCGCGGAAACCAGATAGAGCCGCCCGCCGCGCTTGCGGAAATACCGCGCGCGCGAATCGAACCAGTAGCCGGGAACACGGGCCCAGTGCTTCATTCCGGTCGAGACCGAGCCCAGATGCACCACGCTTGTCTCGGCGCAGAACAGGCCGGTCCAGCCCGCAGCCTGAATGCGGTGACAGATGTCGGTTTCCTCGAAATACAGAAAGAAACTCTCGTCGAACAGGCCCACGGCGTCGAGCGCGTCCATGCGCAGCATCAGGCTGGCGCCCGAGCACCAGTCGACGGCCTGGGTGACCCGAAGCGGCCCCATGGCGACGACATGTCGGCGCAGCAGTCTTGTGATCGGTCCAGCGCGCGCCGTGGATTCGAACTCCGACCACAGCGAGGGGAAGCGGAAGGCGGTGACATGCGTCTCCCCGTCCTCGCCCCGCACATGGCTGCCGGCAAAGCCCACCTGCGGCTGTGCGAGAATCTGATCGCGCAGCCGGGCGATGGTGTCGCGGTCGGGGAAGGCGTCCGAGTTGAGCAGATAGACGAAATCCGGGCGCGTGCCGTCCGGCAGCCCCGCGCGAATGGCGTGATTGTTGCCCGCGCCAAAGCCGCCATTATGCCCCGATTGCAGGACGCGCACGCGCGGCAGGTCGGCGCAGCCCGCGACCAGCACCTCGTAAGAGCCGTCGCCGCTGTCATTGTCGACAACGGTGACCGCGCCTGAGACCCCCTCCATCGCTTCCGCGGCCGCGCGGGCGGCGCGCAAGGTCATCGCCGCAGTGCGGTAGTTCACGATGACGGTCAGGACAGTCGCGGTCATTCGGCAGCCTTCCGCGCGAGGGGGTGATGCGCGTCCAGCAGCTTCTGCAAACGCGCGGCGAGAACGCGGACATTGGGTTCCAGCACCATCGAGTCGTGATCGCCCGGCACCTCGAAGACGCGCAGATTCGGGGCGAAGCGCGTCCAGTCATTGTCGGGGGTGACGAATTCGCGGTGACGGCTGACCCAGCGCCCGCCCGTGACCTTCCAGTACCGGTCGAGCGGTGGGCGGAACAGCACCAGATTGCCGTCCCATGGCTGCACCTCATAGGCGGCCACGGCGCGGCGGAACGCAGCCTCGATCGCGGCATTGTGGAAGGCGTCGGTGCTGTCCGCGACCGGCCCCTGTGCCTGCTGATCTGCCCAGTCACGGCGCGCGCGCCACCATTCCAGCGCATAGCCCGGCCCCTTGCGCCGGAACTCCGCCATCTTGATCAGCAGCTTGTCCGCGCGCGTCACGTCCGGCCGCACCGGCAGCGGGGTGTCGAGCAGCACCACGATCTCGACCTGCTCGCCCGCCTCTTCAAGCTGGCGTGCCATCTCATAGGCCGTGATCCCGCCGCCCGAGAAGCCACCCAGCGCGTAAGGGCCCTTGGGCTGGACCTGCCGCAACTCGGTGATGTAATCGCGCGCCGCGTCCGCGATGCAGTCATGCGGGGCCTCGCCCCCGAAGAGCCCGCGCGCCTGCAGCCCGTAGAACGGCCGGTCGCGGCCCAGCAGCATCGCAAGATGGCGCAGGTTCAGGACATTGCCGAACATGCCCGCGACAAGGAAAAAGGGGGGTTTCCCCCCACCTTCGCCCTCATGCATCGCGACCAGATGGGTGAAGCGGCGGCGCGGGCGAATATCGGTGACGCTTGCCTCATCCTCCGGGCTCTCATCTATCTGTTCGGCCAGCATGGCGGCGCAGGCGGCGATGGTCGGCGCCTCGAACAGCACCGAGATCGGGAAGTCGATGCCATAGGTCTTCTTTACCTGTGCAAACAGCCGCACCGCGATCAGCGAATGGCCGCCCAGGTCGAAGAAATTATCCTCGACGCCGATCTGTTCGATCCCCAGCAAGTCCTGCCAGAAGCCGGTCAGCGTGCGCTCGATATCGTTGCGCGGCGCGATGTAGTCGGTGCCCAGATCGGGCCGCGCGAAGCTGGTCGCGTTGCTCTTGCGTGCCCCCTCGGCGTCGACCTGGTCGAGCAGTGCCTGAGGCGCGATGGACGAGACGATCAGCGGGTTGTCCCGGCCCCCCAATGCGCGCAGGAAAGCCTCGCCCCCCTCGGGCGGGGTGATCCCCAGCGCCAGCATGTCGCGCAGCCGTTCCTCGGCGGGCGAGAGGGGGGAGGACTGCGCGGTGTCGTCGCGCTCGATCTCGGCAGCGCGGATCGGCGCGGCTTCGGTCAGGCTGTCGCCCGTCAGCCGTTTTATCGTGAAGCTTGTGATTTCGGCGACAACAGTGCCGTCGGGCGCGGCAAGCGTGACGTCGAAGCTCGCAAAGCCAGGCTCGGCCTCGGGGCGCAGCTGCGCGTGGCTGATGATTTGCGCCGGAAGATCGTGCCAAACCGTGATCGCATCGTAAGAGACCGGCACCCACAGATGCGCCCCGCGATAGCCCGGGATCAGCGCCATCGCCCAGCCGGTTGCGATGTCCATGAGCGCCGGGTGCAGGATATGGCCTGCCTCCAGATCGCGCCGGGCGTGGTGCGGAAGGGCAAGTTCTGCCAACCCCTCGCCTGCGCCCAGTGCCATGCGGCGCAGGACGCGCCAGCGCGCGCCGAAGGCCATATGCGCCTCTTGCGGCGAGGCAAGGTCGTCGCCTTCGGTCACATCGCCGCAGCGCGCGGCAATGGCGTCAAGGTCAATCGGCGCCGGTGCCGGGCTGCGGGTCAGTTCGACCTGCGCCTGCGCGTTCAGAACATGGCCCCGTTGCCCCGCCTGCGTCACATCACTGCGCAGGGTGAAGTCATAGCCTGTGCCGGTCCGACTCAGCGTTGCACGCAGTCCGCGGGCGCCCCCCTCTGGGACGGACACGGCGCGGAAGAAATAGAGGTCGCGAAGGGGGAAGGGGCCGACCTCGGCCTGTGCGCGCAGCGCTTGCGCGGCCAGGTCGAGATAGGCCGTGCCCGGCAGGATCGCGGTGCCGTCGCGGGTGCGGTGTTCGTCCACCACCCAGTCCGTGCTGCGAAGCTCTGCGGTCAGGCGGCGGTTGCCCTGCGCATCAAATCCCATCGTGTCGTAGAAGGGCTGGTTGCAGGGCAGGGCCGGGGCCTCGGGCGGGGTGCCCAGCCGCTTGGCCATCGCCTCGGCGGCCATGCCGGTTTCGGCCCAGATGCCCCAGTTCAGCGCCAGCACCCGCGTCCTGGCCCCCCGGCGCGATCGGGCAAAGGCGTTGAGGTATTCATTCGCCGCGACATAGTCGATCTGCCCGACGGGCGCGGTGACGGTCGAGGTCGAGGCGCAGAGCACCATCACCTCCACCGTGCCATCGGGCAAAGCCGCGTCGAGCACCTGCAGCCCGTGCAATTTGGGCGCAACCACTTCTTCGACATCGCCAGTGGATTTCGCCAGCAGCGGCGCGTCATTGATCGCGCCTGCAGCGTGGATCAGCCCGTAAGGCGCGCCGAACGCGGCCTGCGCCCCGTCGAGCGCCGCGCGCACCTCGTCGATATTGCACACATCGGCAGAGGCGACATGCACCTGCCCGCCCAGCCCTTCAAGCCGCGCGAGCGCGAGGATGCGCCGCGACGTTGGGTCGAGCGGGCCGTGTCGGGCGACCCAGCCCTCGCGCTCCTCGGGCGGGGGCAGGGGCGTGCGCGCGACCAGCGTGACCCGCGCGCGCGACCGGGTGATCAGCGCCTCGGCCAGGCTTAGCCCCATGCCGCCGAAGCCGCCGGTGATGATCCAATGCGCGCCCTCGGGCAGATCGGGCAGGGCGTCGGGCAGCGGGGCAGGGCGCAGGGTCTGCGCGTAGCGTCGGCCTTCACGGATCAGCGCGGTGCCGTTGGCGGGCGTGGCGCAAAGCTCTTCCAAAAGCGCCTTGGTCAGGCCGGGGGTGCCGGGCTCGATATCGAGCGTCGCGCAGGTCAGCCCCGCAATCTCGCGCGGGGCGACGCGGGCGGGGCCTGCGATCATCGCCTTTTCGGGGTGCTGCAGGGCCTCGGCATCCAGCGCCTGCGCGCCATTGGTGACGATGGTCAGGTGCACGGGTTGGGGCAGGCTCTCGCTCAGCATCGCCTGAGCGAGGAACATCAGCGCATAAAAGCCCTGCTCGAGGTTGCGATGCGCAAAGCTCGAGCCTGGGCGGAAACGCTCGCGGTCGGTCACAAGCCAGAAATGCGCGATGCGGGTGGGCGCGATGCCCGCCGCGATCAGATCGGCAAGCAGCCGGGCGAATGCCTCGCGCCCATGCTCGGGGGCAAGGGTGAAGAGTGTGTCGGACTTGCGCGCATAGGTATCGCCCGCGCGCACCTCGATCACCCGCGCGCCTGCTTGCCGCAGCGCTGCGATGACAGGGGCGGCGACCCCGCCCTCATCGGCGAAGATGAGCCAGGTCTCATCCATCTGCGCCAGATCCCGGGTCACGTCGATCTCGCAATCCGCATAGGCGGGTTTCCACGCGAGCCGCGTGCCCCAGTCGGTGATCTGGGGCAGGCGGGTCAGCGCCGGGGCGTCGTCCTGCGCGGGTGAGCCCGGCTCGATGAAGAACCGCGACCGCTGGAACGGGTAGGTCGGCAGGCTGACGCGGCGGCGCCGTGCCTCGCCCCAGATCTGGCCCCAATCGAAACTGCCGCCCAGTGCCCAGATGCGGCCCAATACGCCCAGATTATAGAGGTCATCGGCAATCACCTCCTCGGGGTGGCGCAGGGCGGCAAGCACCTGCTGGCCCGGCACGGCGCCATGCATCCGCGCGAGCGAGGACAACGCCTTGCCCGGCCCCATCTCGAGGTAGATTCGCGCGGGCCGGGTGGCGAGGGTGCTCAGACAATCGGCGAATCGGACCGTGTGACGCAGGTGCTCCACCCAGTAATCGGGGTCGGTGGCCTGTTCTGCCGTCAGTTCCGCACCAGTGCGGTTCGAGATGACGGGGATCTGCGGCGCGCGAAGCGGGATGGCGGCCAGATAGGCGCGAAACTCGGCCAGGATCGGCTCCAGCATCCGGCTATGCGCCGCGATGTCGATGGCGATGCGCTGGGGTGCGATGTCATCGGTGCGCAGCGCGGCCTCCAACCGGTCGAGCGCGGCTTGCGGGCCGGAAACGGCGGTGAGTTCGGGCGCATTCAGCGCGGCGATGTCGTGGTCGTCCTCCAGGTAGGGTTTCAGCGCGTCCAGCGACAGCGGCACCGACAGCATCCCGCCCGCAGGCACCGTGTCGAACAACTGCCCGCGCAGATGTACCAGCCCGATGCAATCCTCGAACGACAGGACGCCCGCGAGACAGGCGGCGGTGTTCTCGCCCATCGAATGGCCCACCAGCACTGACGGGCTGACCCCCCAGCCCATGAACATCTGCGCCAGCGCATATTCGGTGATCATGATCAGCGGCAGTTGCGCCGAAGGTCGGGTCAGGGCCGCGTGCGCCGCGTCCTCCTGCCCGGCTTCGGGCAGCCACAGCGCGCGCAGGTCATAGTCGAGCTTCGGTTGCAGCGCGGCAAGCCCGCGATCCATCCAGTCGGCAAAGACCGGCTCGGTCTCGTACAGATCGCGCGCCATGCCCGCATATTGCGCGCCCCCGCCGGG
>PXES01000016.1 GCA_003564655.1 Paracoccaceae bacterium | reverse complement strand
GCAAACACCGCATTGAGCGCCCGCGCCTGCGCCGGGGTTCGGAACAGCCGCCCCAGCCGGTCGCCCAGCACGCTCCAGCCGATGAAGGCGACGAGGTTGTTGAGCGTGAAGACCGAGGCGATCCACAGCACCAGCAGCGCCTCGCCCGGTTGACCGGCGGGCAGGAACTGGCTGAACATCAGCGCTATGATCAGATAGGCCTTTGGGTTCAACAGCAGCAGCACAGCCCCGTCCAGTGCTGTCGCCCGCACCGCGCCCCCGCCAGCGCCCTGCGCCCCGGCCCGCCAGAACTTCCACGCGATCCACAGCACCCAGGCTGCGCCCGCAAGGCGGATCGCCTCGAACAGTTGCGGCATCCGCGCCTGAACCTCGAAGAAGCCGAAACCCAGTGCCAGTGTCACCACCCATGTCGCCAGGTGATAGCCCAGCGATGGCGCCGCGGTCGCCCGCAGGCCCGACCGCGCGCCGATGGCGGCAAAGACGCTGTTGCCGGGGCCGGGGCTCTAGGCCAGCGGCAGCAGAAAGACGACAAGGGCAAGGGTCAACTCGAACATGGGGGCACCTCCGACGATCGGATGTGACCGTTCGGCAGGTGTCGCGCGACCCGGAAGCTGCGCATTGCGCGCCGCCGGTCATGCGCGGTCGTGCTCAGGCCGCCCCGGCTTTTGCCCCCGTGCCGCAGGCGGCGCAATCGGCGCGGCGTGTGACGCGGATCACCCGCGTCTCGGCGTCGAGAGCGTCGAAGATCAGCAGTCGCCCGCGCAGCCCCGTGCCCGCCCCGGTGAGCGCTTTCAGCGCCTCGGTCGCCATCAGTGTGCCGATCACACCCGGCAGGGGCGCGATCACCCCGGCCTCGGCGCAGGCCGGGGCCAGGCCGGGGGCGGGGCGTTCGGGAAAGACGCATTCATAGCAAGGGCCGTCCGCGCCGGGGTCGAACAGGCTGATCTGCCCCTCCCATTGCGTGATTGCTCCGGAAATCAGCGGCTTGTGGGCCGCAATTGCAGCGCGGTTGACCAGATAGCGGGTGTCGAAATTATCGGTGCCATCCAGGATCAGGTCATACTCGGCGAAGAGTTCCGCCGCGATATCGGCGGTCAGGCGCCGGTGATAGGGGCGCAGCGTGATGAAGGGGTTGAGCGCTTCGACCGCCGCCTGCGCCGAGAACACCTTGGGCGTGCCGATCATCGCGTCGCGGTGGATGACCTGCCGCTGCAGGTTCGACCCGTCCACCGTGTCGTCGTCGATCCCCCCCAGCGTGCCGACCCCGGCAGCCGCGAGGTAGAGCAGCACGGGCGAGCCCAGCCCCCCCGCGCCGACCACCAGCACCCGCGCTGATTTCAGCCGTTTCTGCCCGGCGCCGCCGATCTCGCGCAGCACGATATGGCGGGCATAGCGCGTCAGTTCGGCGTCGCGGAACGGGCCGTCGCGCGCGGGCTCGGGCGCGTGGGACGGGGCATGGCGCGCGCGCAGGCGGCGCAGCAGCAGCGCGTAGCCCCCGCCCAGCGCCGCGACGCCGCCCAGCACCAGCCAGGGGCGCACATCGCCGCCCGTGGCAGTGCGCAACTCGGCCCCCTCGGTCAGGACCAGATTGGCCAGCACCACGCCGACATAGAGCAGGCCGATCATCCCCAGCCGCAGCCGCACCGGCGTCTTCATCGCCCAGCCCACGGCCCAGAGCGCGGCCATCAGGAACAGGATGAACCCCATCAGGCCACCCCGGTCGAGCCGAATCCGCCCGCGCCCCGGTCGCTTGGCGGCAGGTCGCTCACCTCGCGCATCCGCGCGCGCAACACCGGGGCGAGCACGATTTGCGCGATGCGCGCACCGTGTTCGACCGTGAAGGGGCCTTCGACGAGATTGAGCAGGATCACCCCGATGGGGCCGCGATAGTCGCTGTCGATGGTCGCGGGCGCGTTGGGCAGCGCGATCCCGTGGCGCAGGGCCAGGCCCGAACGCGCGCGGATCTGCATCTCGATCCCCTCGGGCAGCGCGCAGGCAAGCCCCGTGGGCACCAGCAGCCGCTCCATGGGCGCGAGCGTCAGGCCCGACGCGCGCGCCTCGGCAGGCAGATTGGCGCGCAGGTCGGCACCTGCCGCACCCGCGGTCGCGTAACCGGGCAGCGGCACGTTCGGGTCGGCACCCGGCAGGCGCTGGAAACGGATTTCCGGGATCATGCCAGCGCCTCGGCGATGCGTTGGGCCAGGCGGCGCGCGACCTCGGGCTTGGGCAGGCGCGGCCAGTCTTCGACGCCGTCTGCGGTGATCAGATGCACGGTATTCTCGGCCCCGCCCATGATCCCGCTGCCGTGCGACACGTCATTGGCCAGGATCCAGTCGCAGCCCTTGCGGGTGCGCTTGGCCCTGGCGTGGGCGACGACGTTCTCCGTCTCGGCGGCGAATCCGATCACGAGACGCGGGCGCCGGGCGTGGGTGGCCAGGGTGGCGAGGATGTCGGGGTTTTCGGAAAACTCAATAACAGGAAGATCTTGCGCACCTTTCTTCATCTTCTGAGTGGCCTCTTGCGTCACCCGCCAGTCGGCCACTGCTGCAGCGCAGACCGCCACGGCAACGGGCAGCGCCGATTCGGTGGCCGCGAGCATCTCGCGTGCGGTCTCGACCTTCTGAACGCTGACGCCCTCGGGGGGCGGCACGGTCGCGGGGCCAGTGACGAACACGACCTCGGCGCCCAGATCGCGCAGCGCGGCGGCAATCGCCGTGCCCTGTGCGCCCGAAGAGCGGTTGGCGATGTAGCGCACCGGGTCGATAGGCTCATGCGTCGGCCCCGAGGTCACCAGCACCTTCTGCCCCGCCAGCGGGCGCGGCCCGAAATGCGCGGCGATGGCGGCGACAATGGCCGCAGGTTCCGCCATCCGCCCCGGCCCGTGCTCGCCGCAGGCCATGTGGCCCACATCGGGCCCCACCACCTCGACGCCATCGGCCCGCAACTGCGCCAGATTGCGCTGCGTGGCGGGGTGCTGCCACATGCGGACATTCATCGCGGGCGCGATCATCACCGGCGTGTCGGTCGCCAGCAGCAGCGTGCTGGCCAGATCATCGGCAAGCCCCGCCACCATGAGCGCCATCAGATTGGCCGTCGCCGGGGCCACCACGATCAGGTCCGAGGCGCGCGACAGCTGGATATGACCCATCTCGACCTCGTCCTTCAGGTCGAACAGGTCCTCATGGACCTGCGCCTCTGCCAGCGCGGCGACCGACAGGGGGGTCACGAATTCCCTGCCGGACCGGGTCAGTACCGGCGTCACCGCCGCGCCTGCGCGGCGCAACTGGCGGATCAGGTCGAGGCTCTTGTAGGCCGCGATCCCGCCCCCGATGATCAGTGTAATCCGCTTGCCCACCAGCATCCGACGCATCCCTCTCGCCCCGCCTTCCGTCCTACGCGCTTGCGGGCGCGCGCGAAAGCCCCTGCGCGTCTATTGAAATGCCGCACAAGGGTCGGGCCGGGGGTGCGGGTCGGTGACCAGCCACAGATCATTGGGTGGCGACGCGTCAAGCGGCCCCTCATACTGGCCGACTGACAGTAGGCTCAATTCGGGCGCGGCAAGCGCCAACGCAGCAGGTGCGCCCCAGTCGGTGCGGGTGTGGCCGGTGCCGGTAATCACCACCACTGGCCCGCCCGTGTCGCGATGGGCGCGCAGCGCAGCCTCGGCCAGCATCGCGTCGCGCAGGCGCTGGATGGCGACCATGCCGGGCAGCATCTCGGGGGGCAGGGCGTTGCAGTGGGCGTCGTCCTGCAAACCCTCGCGTGCCGCCTGTTCGTCATCGGGCAGGGGCGCATCCAGGCCGAAGCGCGCAGGGTCGGCGGGGAAATGCGCCTCCACCCCGTCCGACAGCGCGGCGCGGGCCTGTTCGCGCGGCAGTTCCGCGCCGAATATACGGGCATCGGGCGCGGCAGCGAAAAGCGGGTAATACATCGCGAAATCCGGCCAGCCAGAGGCATCCCAATCCAGAAGTGCCTCCAGCCCGGGCATGTCGGGCAGGGGCGAGGGCACACGCGCGGCCCGTTCCGGCGTCAGCATCTCGAACACAAGCGCTGCGGGCGCGATGGACCGGATGGCGCGCGCCTGATTGTCGTGATGGGCGGGGTTGTCGTGAACCTCGCCCAGAAACACCACATCGGCGCGGGGGAGGGTTGTCAACTCGTCAGGGCCGATCTCACCGGCCCCGACCGTCGTGGCGCTGAGCAGCAGCGCAAGCACGGCTGCCCTCATGCAAGGAAGTGCAGCACTTCGCGCGACTGCGATTCAAGGTTCTTGCGCATTTTGGCAAAGGCCGCAGCCTCGACCTGGCGAATACGCTCTTTCGACAGCCCCAGCTCCTCACCCAGCGATTCGAGAGTGCGCGGGTCCTCGCGCAGCTTGCGCTCGCGGACGATGAAGCGTTCGCGGTCGGACAGCACTTTCATCGACTCGATCAGCCAGTCGCGCAGTTGCGCTGTGTCATGCGCCTGCTCGACCTCGGCACCCTGGGCGGCATTCTCATCCTCGAGCGCGTCGATCCATTCGCGGCCATCCTCATCCTGGCTCTGCATCGCATTGAGCGAGAAGTCGGAGCCTGAAAGCCGCCCCTCCATCATCTCGACATCGTGCAGCGGCACGCCCACCTCGCGCGCGATCTGCTCGCGCAGCTGGTGGCGGTCCAGCTCCTCGCCGCGGGCCATCGCCTCGCGCTCGAACTTGGCCTGAACGCGGCGCAGGTTGAAGAACAGCGACTTCTGGCTGGAGGTGGACCCCGTGCGCACCATCGACCAGTTGCGCATCACATAATCCTGGATGCTGGCGCGGATCCACCATACGGCATATGTGGAAAACCGCACGCCGCGCTCGGGGTCGAACTTGTCGGCGGCTTTCATCAGCCCCAGCCCCGCCTCCTGGATCAGGTCGTTCATCGGGGCGCCGTAACGGCGGAACTTGCCGGCCATCGAGATTGCAAGCCGCATATAAGCGGTGATCAGGCGATGAAGGGCCGCCTCATCCCGATGATCGCGCCAGGCGCGGGCAAGCTGAAATTCGGTTTCGGCATCCAGCAGTTCGGCCTTCATGGCCTGCCGCGACATCCGGCGATCATCCGAAAAATCAAGTGCCATAGGTTCCCCCTGTGTTATCGAATTGCTTAAGTTACGCTGCAGATGCGCCTTTGGTTCACTTCCGGTTGTATTTTCCCTGCACATGTTCGTTAACGATTTCGTAAGTCTTGCGGCATTAACCTTGATCCGGGACGGATGGGGCAAGAGATGGTCGCGCGGGCGCTGACAGTGGCATTCGAGGGGATCGAGGCGCGGCTGATCGAGGTGCAGTGCGCGCTCTCGCCCGGAATGCCGTCTTTCCAGATCGTGGGCCTGCCCGATAAGGCCGTGTCCGAGGCGCGCGAGCGCGTGCGCGCAGCCCTGTCGGCGTTGTCGGTGGCGCTGCCGTCGAAGCGGATCACGGTCAACCTGTCCCCAGCCGACATGCCCAAAGAGGGGTCGCATTTCGACCTGCCCATTGCCATGGCGCTTCTTGCCGCGCTGGAAATCCTGCCCGCCGAAGAGGTGGGCGAGACCGTGGCGCTGGGCGAGTTGTCGCTTGACGGGGCGCTGGTAGCGGTGACCGGGGCGCTTCCGGCGGCGATGGCCGCGGCCGAGGGGGCGTTTACCATGGTCTGCCCCGCCGCCTGCGGCCCCGAGGCCGCCTGGGTCGAGGCCACGCGCGTCATCGCGCCGAAAGACCTGATGCAGGTGATCCGCCACTTCAGCGGGCAGGCCCCCCTGTCGCCCGCCGCGCCGGGCGAGGTGACGCGCGAGCCGGGCGCGCGCGATCTGTTCGATGTCAAGGGCCAGGAACGCGCCAAGCGGGCGCTGGAAATCGCCGCCGCCGGGCGGCATCACATGCTGATGGTGGGCACGCCGGGGTCGGGCAAGTCGATGCTGGCCGCGCGGCTGCCGGGCATCCTGCCGCCGCTGTCGCCGGCCGAGGCGCTGGAAACCTCGATGATCCACTCCATCGCCGGGCTGCTGGAGCAGGGCGGCATCTCGCGCGCCCGGCCGTTTCGCGAGCCGCATCACACGGCTTCGGTCGCGGCCATCGTCGGCGGGGGCAAGGGGGCCAAGCCGGGCGAGATTTCGCTGGCGCATAACGGCGTGCTGTTTCTGGACGAGTTGCCGGAATTTCCGCGCATGGTGCTGGAAACCCTGCGCCAACCGGTCGAGACGGGCGAGGTGGTGGTCGCGCGGGCAAATGCGCATATTCGCTATCCCTGCCGCTTCCTGCTGGTCGCCGCCGCGAACCCGTGCCGCTGCGGCTATTTGTCCGAGCCCGCCCGCGCCTGTGGCCGTGCGCCGGGCTGCGGCGAGGAGTATCTGGGCCGCATCTCGGGCCCGCTGATCGACCGGTTCGACCTGCGCCTTGACGTGCCGCCCGTGGCCTTCGGCGATCTTGACCTGCCGTCCTCGGGCGACCCGTCCGCAGTGGTTGCCGCGCGGGTGGCGGCGGCGCGGGGGCGGCAGGCCGCGCGCTTCGCGGGCTATCCGGGGCTGCGCGCCAATGCCGATGCCGAGGGCGCGCTGCTGGAAGAGGTCGCATCCCCCGATGCCGAAGGGCGCGGCCTGCTGACCCAGGCCGCCGAGCGCTTCGGGCTGAGTGCGCGGGGCTATCACCGCTTGCTGCGCGTGGCCCGCACCATCGCCGATCTGGATGCAAGTGACGAGGTCCGCGCCCCGCATATGGCCGAGGCGATCAGCTACCGGATGATGGCAGCGCTGGAGACGGCCCCCGGATGAACGCCGCCGCATCGTCAAGCGCGCGCCGTCCCTCGGGCAGCCAGCCATGGAAGAACTGCCAGACATGCGGCAGATTGCCCCATTCCTGCACTGTCACCTCGGCCCCGTCCTCGCGCAGCCGCGCGGCCAGTCGACGCGCATCGTCGCGCAGGATCTCGGTGCGCGCCATCTGGATCAGCGTGGGCGGCGCGCCGGTGAAGCGCGCGAAAAGGGGCGAGATGCGCGGGTCTGCGGGGTCGGCCTCGCCCAGCACGCGGCGGCGCAGATCGTGCAGGCGCGTGGCGGGCAGCAGGATCTCCGAGCGCGCATTGGCGGTGATCGAGTCGCCCGAGAAGGTCAGGTCCGTGAAGGGTGAGAAGGCGAAGACCCGCCCCGGCCCCGGCTGTCCGGTCGCACACAGATGCCCCAGCAGCGCAAAGGCCAGCCCGCCGCCCGCCGAGTCGCCGCCCAGCGCGATCTGCTCGGGCGCGTGGCCCTGCGCCAGCAGCGACTCCCACACCAGCACCGCATCCTCGAACGCCGCCGGAAAGGGGTGCTCTGGTGCCAGCCGGTAGTCGGGCAGCAGGCAGGGCATCCCGGCCTTGCGCGCCAGATAGCCGCCAAGGGCAGCATGGGTGCGCGGGTTGCCCATCACATAGCCGCCACCGTGAAAATAAAGGATCAGCGGCGCGCCGGGCCGCACCGGTTGGCTGGACAGCGCCGCGATGCTGCGCCCGTCATGCGCCAGTTTCACCGGATGAAAGCTGCGCCAGGGCCGCCCGCGCGCGTTGAGCATCGCGCCGCGCTCGAACCAGGCGCGCGCGGAATGGCTGTCGCGCTGGCGGCCAAGCCCCGGGCGGACGAGGTGCCGCATCACCACGCGCATGGTCTTGAGCTGCCAGCTCATCGCGCGCGGCGCGCCTCGATCGCCTCCCAGATCAGCCCGGCGCCATTGGTGCCGTCAAAGCGCTCCAACTCCTGCAGCCCGGTGGGCGAGGTGACGTTGATCTCGGTCAGCCATGCGCCGATCACGTCGATGCCCACGAAGATCTGCCCCTTTTCGCGCAGCAGCGGGCCGATGGCCGCGCAGATTTCGTGGTCGCGCTCGGTCATCGCGACCTTCTCGGGCCGCCCGCCCCCATGCATGTTGGACCGCGTCTCGCCCTCTGCCGGGACGCGGTTGATCGCGCCGATAGGCTCGCCATCGACCAGGATGATGCGCTTGTCGCCCGCGCTGACGGCGGGCAGGTATTTCTGCACGATCAGCGGCTCGCGCGAGATGGTGGTGAACATCTCGTGCAGCGAGGCGAGGTTGCGGTCATTCGGGTCCAGCCGGAACACCCCCGCGCCGCCATTGCCATAGAGCGGCTTGAGGATCACGTCGCCATGTTCGGCGCGGAAGGCGCGGATGGTGGCCAGATCGCGCGCGATCATCGTGGGGGGCGTCAGTTCGGGGAAGCGCAGCACCAGCAGCTTCTCGGGATAGTTGCGCACCCAGAACGGGTCATTCACCACCAGCGTGGCCGGGTGGATCATGTCCAGCAGATGCGTCGAGGTGATGTAGCTCATGTCGAAGGGCGGGTCCTGCCGCAGCCAGACGACATCGAGCGTGGCCAGATCGACGACCTCCGCCGCGCCGAAGCTGACATGCGCGCCCTCGACGGGCTGCAATGTCACGGGGCGGGCGCGGGCCAGCACGCGGCCCGCGTCGAACACAAGCTGGTCGGGGGTGTAGACCATGACCGAATGGCCGCGCCGCTCGGCCTCGAGCGCGATGCGGAAGGTGCTGTCGGCGCGGATGTCCACAGCCTCGATCGGGTCCATCTGGAAGGCGACGCGCAGGGGCATGGGGTCCTCACGGGTGACGGGGGCCCCGGCGGGCCTGCGTCATAGATGCCGGATGCGGGGGGGCGATGCAATGGGGCGCGGGCGGCGTGCCCGACCCTTTGGGCCGGGCGGCGCCGTTCGCCGCGTGGCGCGATCAGTCGCGCAGGGCGGCTGCCGTCTCGATCAGCACATCGGCCTCGACGAAGCCGCGGATCATCTCGTCCTCCATCACGAATGTCGGCGTGCCGGTGATCTGCAACCGCTGCGCCAGCGCGCGATTCTCGACGATCACGGCGGTGGTGGCCTCGCTCTGCATTTCCTCTTCGATCGCGTCGAAATCGAGGCCCATCTCGACCGCGAGATCCTCGAGATAGAATTCGGTGACCGGCCCCTGATGTTCCAGCAGCGCGTCATGCACGCTTGCATAGGCGTCATCACCGCCCAGCGCCAGAACGGCTATGGCAAAGCGCGACGCGACCTCGGACTCCGGCCCGAGGATGGGGAATTCCTTGATGACCAGCCGCACATCGGGGTCGGCGTCGAGGAAGGCGAACCCCTCGCCATGCGCGCGCTGGCAGAAGCCGCAGCGGTAATCGACGAATTCGACAAGCGTGATGTCACCTTCGGGGTTGCCGCCGACCCAGGACACGCCGTCCTCGAACAGCGCCTCGGCATTGGCGGCGATCAATTCGCGGCTCATGTCGTCCTGCGCGGCCATGCTGCGCTCTTCATAGACGGCGACGGCCTCGAAGATCCCCTCGGGGTGTTCCATCAGATAGGCGCGGACCTGGTCGCCGAAGTCGGGATCGCTTTCGGGCATATCCGAGGCGACGGCGGGAGTGATGGCGGCGGTTTCGGCCGCGTTCTCCGGCTCATGCTCCGGGGTGCCGTTGCCGTTGCCGCCGCTGGTCAGCACCAGAACGGCCAGCGCCGAGGCGGCGAGGCAGGTTCCGATCAGGGCGGAATCGGTCAGCGGAAGGGTCATCGGGCGCTCCTGTCTGGTCTCATGCGGCGGCTGGCACGGGTGTTAAACCCTGCGCGGCGCAGGGAATCAAGCCTCTCCGGCCCGGCTGGCGCCGCGACATGTCGCGGCTGGCGCCATTGTGAGGCTGCGGGCCCGGGGTCGGACGCGCGACAGCCGTTTCGCAGGGCGCGGCTTGCGTGTATGATCTCGCAAAACAAGTCGGGCGAGCAGGTGACAGGTTTCATGCGTTTGGTTTTCGTTCTGGCGCTTCTGCTGGCGCTGCCCGTGGGTGCGCTGGCGCAAGCGGGCGCGCAGGCGCGGCTGGACGCCGCAGACAGCGTGATCACGACCAGCCGCGCGGCGGGGTCGGTCGATCTCGCGCTCAGCCAGCCCGTGCCCTACCGGGTGCGAATGCTGGCCGCGCCGCCGCGGCTGGTGGTCGACCTGAACACGGTGGATTGGGACGGCGCCGATCTGGCGCGCAACGGGGCGCCGCCGCGCCTTGGGCAGCTGTCGGATGGCTGGGCGCGCATGGTGCTCGATCTGGGCGGGCCGTACCTGCCCGCCCGCGCCGAGCAGCGCATCGACCCCGAGACCGGTCGCGCGCGCATCGAGTTGCGCCTGGCGCGCGTGTCGCTGGAAGAGTTCGAGGCGCGCGCCGTGGATGAGGACGCCTTTGCCGCCCGCACTGACGCCGCACTTCTGCACCCTGACGGGCCCGCGCCACCCGCCCCGCCGCTGCGCCGCCCGGTCGTGATGCTCGACCCCGGACATGGCGGCATCGACCCGGGCGCCGAGCGTGACGGGGTGCGCGAATCCGATCTGGTGCTGAAATTCGCCCGCATCCTGCGCGAGGAGTTGCTGCGGCGCGGGGTGTTCGACGTGGCGATGACGCGCGATGCGGATGTGTTCGTCTCGCTTGACGGGCGCATCCGGGCGGCACGCGCGGCGGGGGCGGATCTGTTCGTGTCGCTGCACGCCGATGCGCTGCCCGAGGGCATGGCCAGCGGCACCATCGTCTATCTGCTGGGGGATGAGGCGAGCGATGATTCGGCTGCCTATCTGGCCGAGCGGCATGACCGCGCCGACATGCTGGCGGGCGTCGATCTGGCCGGCAATACCGACGAGATCGCGCGGGTGCTGATGGCAGTGGCCTGGCAGGACACGGCGCCGCGCGCGCGGGCCTTGGCCGATGCGCTGGTGCATCAGGTGGGCGAGGCGGGGCTGCGCCTGCACCGCCGTCCGATCCAGTCGGGCACCTTCACGGTGCTACGCGCGGTGGACATGCCCTCGGTGCTGATCGAGCTGGGCTTCATGTCGAACCCGAGCGATCTGGCGCGGCTGCAGGACCCGGACTGGCACGCCGAGATGGCCGTGGTGCTGGCCGACGCGCTCGAAGCCTGGCAGGAAGAGGACGCCGCGCTGCAGGGGCTGCGGCGGCGGTAGGCGCGGCTGGCGATCCCGGGAGGACTCGAACCCCCAACATCCTGATTAGAAGTCAGGTGCTCTATCCAGTTGAGCTACGGGACCGGAAAGCGCGTTCTGTGGCCGCTCAGGCGGCCGACTGCGCCTTGGCCAGCCCGCGCTTGATCTTCAGCGCATTCTCGGACAGTTCGTCATCTTTGGCGCGCGCCAGATAGGCATCCAGCCCGCCGCGATGATCGACCGAGCGCAGCGCCGCCGAGGAGACGCGCAGCTTGAAGCTGCGTCCCAGCGCTTCGGACTGCAGCGACACGTCCTGCAGGTTGGGCAGAAAGCGGCGACGGGTCTTGTTGTTGGCGTGGCTGACATTGTTGCCCGACATCGGGCCTTTTCCGGTCAGTTCGCAGCGGCGCGACATGGCGGTCTTCCTTGTCTGATGGCTGCCGGGCACGAAGACGGCAAGCACAGGGTCAAAGCACAGGGTTTCAGGGCGCTGCGGTGCAACGCCTGCAATCTCGGCGCGCTTCTAGGCGCTGGAATCCGGGAGGTCAAGCGATTCCGCCCCCCCACGGGGCGGCGCGGCTTCGGGCAGAAAACGCGCCAGCATCTCGGCCACGGCCTGCGCGGAGGGGATCTCGCCCGCCGCGACCCGGTCGGCCATTGCCGAGGCAGCGGCGCGCGCCGGGGGGGTGGCCAGGCGGGCGAGGGCGGCCTCGCGCAATTCGGCCGCGAACCAGTAGCGGGCCTGCGCGGCGCGGGTGGCCGCGAAATGCCCGGCCTCGCGGCGCCAGTCGACAAGCGCGGACATCGCGTCCCAGACCTCGGGCAGGCCCGTGCCCTCCAGCGCCGAGACGGTCATCGCGCGCGGGTAGCCCTCGGGGTCCTGCGGGCGGCGGCGCAACAGGCGCAGCGCGCCCGCATAATCGGCGCAGGTGCGCGTCGCGGTGGTGCGCAGCGCGCCATCGGCCTTGTTGACGACGATCAGATCCGCGACCTCCATGATCCCGCGCTTGACGCCCTGCAACTCGTCACCGCCGGCGGGCGCCATCAGCAGCACGAACACATCCGACATCTCGGCCACCACGGTTTCGGACTGGCCGACGCCCACGGTCTCGATCAGCACGATGTCGAAGCCCGCCGCCTCGCACAGGGTCACGGCCTCGCGGGTGCGCCGGGCGACACCGCCCAGATGTGTGCTGCTGGGGCTGGGGCGGATGAACGCCTCGGGCGCGCGGGCCAGAAGCCCCATGCGCGTCTTGTCGCCAAGGATCGCGCCGCCCGTGCGCGCCGAGGACGGATCGACCGCGAGCACCGCCACGCGCAGGCCGCGCTCGATCAGCATCAGCCCGAAATGCTCGATAAAGGTGGATTTGCCGACGCCGGGCGTGCCCGACAGCCCAATGCGCAGCGCTTCGCGGCCCTGCGCCTGCGCCTCGGCCAGAAGCGCGGTCGCTCTAGCGCGGTGCTCGGGGCGGGTGCTCTCGATCAGGGTGATGGCGCGGGCCAGCGCGCGGCGGTCGCCCGCGACGACCCGCCCGGCGAGTTGCGCGATGTCCATGCGGGGGCCCTCCTGTCCGTTGGGCCGTGTTTGGCCCGAAGCGCGGTGCATGTCCAGCGCTGCGCCGCCCCGAAAACGAAAGTGGGGGGCTCTGCCCCCCGCCACGCTCCCCCCGGGTTATTTCAGCAAAGATGAAAGAGCGGTGATGCCTTAGCGGCGGATGCCCAGCTTGGTGATCAGCACGCGGTAGCGCGCCTCATCCTTGCCGCGCAGGTAATCGAGCAGCTTGCGCCGCGTTGCCACCAGTTTCAGAAGGCCACGGCGCGAGTGGTTGTCCTTCTTGTGGGTCTTGAAATGCTCGGTCAGGTTGCCGATGCGCTTGGTCAGCACGGCGACCTGCACTTCGGGCGAGCCGGTATCGCCCTCGGCGCGGGCGAAATCCTTGATGATCTGGTTCTTGTCTTCGACAGTGATCGACATCGGGGTCTCCTTTTGCAGATGCGTGACGGCGCAGGCCGGGATGTCGTCCAGCAAGGCCCTTTGGAACAGGCTGCGCCTTAGCCGATGTCGCACCGGAAGGGAAGCCCCTTGTGCGCAGCGCGCCCCGGGGATGCGGCGTTAACCATTTTGCGCGCTTGGGCGGGAAATGCGCGGCGGGGCGTGGCATACTGGCGTCGGTGGATCGGGGTGCCTGCGCAAAGCGGGCTGGAAGGGGTGTGGATGCATGTGGTTCCTGCTGGCGCTGATGTCGGCTGCTGCCGCGGCGGCGCTGACTGACGGGATGGTGACGAACGGGCGCGGAGACGCGGGCCCTGCCGAGGAAGAGGACGACGCGGAGGCAGCGCCCGAGGCGCAGGCGGCCGCCGCGCCCGCCGGGGTCTCTCTGCTCGAGATGCTCGGCGATGACGACGCGGCGGGCGAAGCTGTTGCCGCGCAGGAGGAGGGGGCCGCGCGCGGGATGGGGCAGTTCGACGCGCTGGGGGAGCGGATTCACAGCAGCGATCTTGACCCGCCGCCGGAGGGGCCACCGCCTGAAGACGCGCCCCACTTGCCGGAGCAGCAGCCGGGAATGGGGCAGTTCGACCATCTGGACGAGCGGGTTCACAGCAGCGACCTTGATCCGCTGCCGGACGGCCCACCGCCCGAGGCCGCGCCCGATGATGCGGAGCGGCTGCCGGGGATGGGCCTTTTCGATCATCTGGGCGAGCGGATCCACAGCAGCGATCTTGACCCGCCCGACGCGCTGCCCGAGCCGGAATTGCGGCGGGCCGACGCATCGGGCGGGATGCTGCGCGGATCGGGCGCCGGGGATACGCTGGTCGGCGGGGCGGGCGATGACACGCTGATCGGCGCTGGCGGCGATGTGACGCTGATCGCCGGGGGCGGGTCCAACCATCTGATCGGGGCCGAGGGCGATGACCGGCTGTTCGGCGGGCCGGGCAATGACACACTGCAGGGCGGTTGGGGCGATGATCTGCTGGTCGCGGGCGGTGGCGCGAACCTGCTGATGGGTGGGGCGGGCGATGATACGCTGGTCGGTGCCCGGCTGGACGCCGAGGGGCGCAACATCAGCGGCGCGAACACGCTGAATGGCGGCGCGGGGGCGGATCTGCTGATCGCGGGGCAGGGGGACCAGCTGCATGGCGGCGAGGATGCCGACATCTTCGCCTTGGGCGACTGGCTGGCCGGGGCGGCGCCCGCGACGATCCTCGACTACCAGGCTGCCGAGGACCAGATCGCCCTGCATTTCGACCCGGATCGCGCCACCGCGCCAATCGTCACGGTGACGCATTCCGTCGCCGACCCGAGCCTTGCCGAGATCCGCCTTGACGCCCAGATCATCGCCTATGTCGTGAATGCGCCGCAACTCGCGGCGGGTGACATCGCGCTGATCGCGGGGGTGCCGCCTGCCTTGCAGGCGGCGGGAGAGATCAGCTGACCGAGACGATCTCGACCGCGAAGGTCAGATCCTGACCTGCCAGCGGGTGATTGGCGTCGAGCGTCACCGCAGCGTCCTTCACCTCGGTGATGGTCACGGGGATGGCATTGCCGTCCGGGGTCTGCATCTGCAACCGCACGCCGGGCTCCAGCGGAATGTTGTCCGGGAACTGGTCACGCGGCACATCCTGCTGTGCACCGGGCTGGTAATCGCCATAGGCCTCGGCGCTGGGGATGGTGACGGTTTTCTGTTCGCCCTCGGACATGCCGGTGATGGCACGGTCGAGGCCGGGAATGATCGATCCCGAGCCGACCTCGAATTCCAGCGGATCGCGGCCTTCGGAACTGTCGAAGACCGAGCCGTCCTGCAATGTGCCGGTATAATGAAACTGGACCGTCTTGCCGGCCGTGGCCTGCGTCATGGGGTATCCTTTCCTTCGGGGAGAGTGAGTGGGCAGAGGCGCGCAAGCTCGCACGGTTGCTCTGCAGCTTGCATGATGCCCGCTTGTGCCAAGCGTGTAAACCCCGCCACGGGGGGCGGGGTCTGGAACGGGGCGGGGCCGGTGTCGCTTCAGGCGGCGAAGAGCATCCGCGCCTCATGCGGGCGCAGGGTCATGCGGGCGGCGCGGAACCGGCCGCGCGGGCCTTGCTGCGCCAGTTCGGGGAACAGCGCCATGATCTCGTCGCGCTGTTCGGCGCCAAGACCGTCGAGTGAGTATTGCGCGGGCTGGAAGCTCTCGCTCCACAGACCGTCGCCCAGCACGATCTGGTGCGAGTCGAACATGACATGCACATAGCAGACCTCGGCGTTGTCGCGCTCGATCCCGGGCAGGCCGACCAGATCAAGGGCGGGGACCAGCACCTCATTCTCGCCGAACAGCAACTCGGCGCGCGCGCCGCAGATCAGAACCCTGTGCGAGGGCGAGACGCGGGTGTCGCGCTCGGGCGTGTTCGGGCCCAGCGACCCGGCGCGCAGGATCACGGCGGCGAATTGCGGCTGAGCGGCGACCGCATCAGCGTCGAAACTGCGCGTGCCGACCCAGGACAGCGGCATGTAGCCCTTGTCGCGGGTCAACACCAGATCGCCGGGCTGCAACTCTTCAACCGGGCGGCGGCCATCGGCCGTGTCGATCAGCGTGCCGGCGACGAAGCATGGGATTTCGGGCTCGGGGTCATCGCTGAGCTTGTTGGAGATTCCGTCGGAGCCGGACCCGATGGCGCCATGAGACGTGGGCTCCGTTGTGACCGTGATGCTGTTTATGACCCCCGGTGCCCAAGGATCGTCCGCGTTGAAATCGTTCGAGGGCGCCGAGAAACTCAGCACATTGCCGTCTGCATCCTCGAGCGTGAAGGAAACGGTCTGCCCCTCCTGCTCGAAAGTCTCGCCCGTTTCCGGGTCGGTCTTGTTGTAGGTGGCAAACGAGTCGTACACCGCCGTCATGGTGTATTCGACCCCATCGATGATGGTGGTCGAGCCGATCGGGATCAGCTCGTCGGCCGCGCCTTCGACACCTTCGGTGAAGAAGCCGAGCTGCGGGACAGTGCCGACCAGACCGGTGACGTCCGGGTCTTGGTCCCAGGCGAATTGCGTGTCGACCGGCGTATCGCTGTTGATCCCCTGTCCGCTGAGCTGAATCAGCCCCCTGATTATCACGTCTGGCATTGCCACCACCCCACATCGATCAATTCAAGGCCGCGTCGGCCAGGCGTTTCCCGGCTTTGGACCGTCATGGTCATGACGTCCCCGCACACCTTATCATTCTGTCCCCACGCACGAGACGGTATCACAGGGATGTGCCGAAAGAATAAGTCAAAATCATGGCATTGATGGCAGATGTGCCCTTTTGCGGCGGAATTGTTTGCAAGTTGCAAACAATCCGTTGGCTGGCGGTCCATCGCATCCGAAACCGAAATTCACCCGCCGATCTGCGGAACTCCCCGGGCCGGGTGCGGTCCCCGCCGAATCAGCCGTAGGTCCGCCAGGTTCCGGCCCCGGTCGGGCGCTGCTCGGGCGCTGCGATGTCAGCTTGCAATCGCGCGGCGGTAGAGATGCCACGTCGCATGGCCAAGCACCGGCAACACGATGATCAGCCCCAGAAAGGCCGGCAGCATCGCAGCAAAGAGCAACGCGGCGATCAGGCCCGCCCAGAGAAGCATCACCTTCGGATTGACGCGCACTGCCTCGACCGAGGTGATCATTGCGGTGACGAAATCCACCTCGCGGTCGAGCAGCATCGGCAGGCTGATCACGGTGATCGAGAACAGGAACAGCGCAATCGCCGCGCCGACAAGGCTGCCGAGCACCAGCATCGAGACGCCGCCCGCCGACCACAGCAGGCCGATACTCTCGAACCCGATGCCGCTGCGGGCCATGAACAGCGCGAAGATGCCGCGCGCAAGGATGATCCAGAAGCCGAAGACAATCAGCACCAGAACGGCCATCAGCGCAAGCTGCCCGTCGCCCCGACCCTTGAGCGCGCTGAGCACCGGCCCCCAGGAAAGCGGCTCGCCAGCCTCGCGTCGGCGGCTGACCTCGTACAGACCGACGGCGGCGAAGGGCGCGAAGAGCGGGAAGCCCGCCGCGATGGGGATGAACCAGACCGGCTGGCCCGCCGCGCCAAGGCCGAACCACAGCCCCAACCCGCCCAGCACATAGATCAGCGCGAAGAACAGGCCAAATGCGGGCGCGGCGCGAAAATCCTCCCATCCCTGCCGCAAGACGGCCTTCAGATCGTCCT
>PXES01000075.1 GCA_003564655.1 Paracoccaceae bacterium | reverse complement strand
CCCTTCCCCGAGCCCGTCGCGATAGAGGGGTTCGACCCCGCCGGACCGGAGCGCTTCTTCAACCGCGAGCTGTCGTGGCTGGCCTTCAACTGGCGGGTGCTGGAGGAGGCGGTGAACCCGCGCGTGCCGCTCCTGGAGCGGGTGCGCTTCCTGTCGATCTCGGCGACCAACCTGGACGAGTTCTACACGGTTCGCGTGGCCGGGCTGCGCGAGCTGACGCGGGCGGGCAGCACCACGCCCTCGGATGACGGGCGCACGCCCGCCGAGCAGTTGGTGCTGATCCATGAAGATGCGCGGCGGCTGATGGAGTATCAGCAGGAAATCTGGTCGGGGTTGCGCGCCGAACTGGCGGCTGCGGGGATCGTTCTGCTGACGCATCGCGACTTGCGCGACGATGATCGCGCCGCCCTTCGAGACTACTTTCTCGACCATGTCTTTCCGGTGCTCTCGCCCTTGGCGATCGACCCGGCGCATCCGTTCCCTTTCATCCCCAATGCGGGGTTTTCGCTGGCGCTGGAGTTGGAGGACAAGCGCGGGCGGACATTGAGCGCGCTTGTCCCGATTCCTGGTCAGATCGACCGTTTCGTACGGCTGGGCAGCGACCCGATCCGGATGCTGCCCCTCGAAGAGCTGATCCTGGCCGAGATGGACAGCCTGTTTCCCGGCTACCGGCTGACCGGGTCCTGCACTTTCTCGGTGCTGCGCGACAGTGATCTGGAAGTCGAGGAAGAGGCCGAGGATCTGGTGCGCGAGTTCGAGGTCGCACTGAAGCGCCGCCGCCGGGGCGAGGTGGTACGCATGAAGATCTCGGCCGGTGCCCCCCCGGCCTTGCGCAAGGTGGTGATGGACGAATTGCGCGTACCCGCCAGCGACGTGATCGAGGTGAACGGGATCATGGGCATCTCGAAGCTCAAGGAGCTGGTTCTCGACGAACGACCCGACCTGCTGTGGCCGGGCTTTACGCCGCGCGTGCCCGAACGCGTGCAGGATCACGGGGGCGATCTCTTCGCCGCCATCCGCCAGAAGGATATGCTCCTGCACCACCCGTACGAGACATTCGACATGGGGGTGCGGTTTCTGGAGCAGGCGGCCCGCGACCCCGATGTGCTGGCCATCCGCCAGACGCTCTACCGCACCTCGCGCGACAGCCCCATTGTCGCGGCGCTGTGCGAGGCCGCAGAGGACGGCAAATCCGTGACCGCGCTGGTGGAACTCAAGGCCCGCTTCGACGAGGCCGCGAATATCCGCCAGTCGCGGCGGCTGGAGCGCGCGGGCGCGCATGTCGTCTATGGCTTCGTCAACTACAAGACCCATGCCAAGATCAGCACCGTTGTCCGGCGCGAAGGGGACCGGTTGGTGACCTATACCCACTGGGGGACCGGCAACTATCACCCCATCACGGCGCGGATCTACACCGACCTGTCGCTCTTCACCTGCGACGCGGCGCTGGGGCGTGACGCAACGCGGGTGTTCAACTATGTCTCGGGCTATGCCGAACCCGCCGCGCTTGAGAACCTGACCATCGCGCCGCTGTCGCTGAAGTCGCGACTGCTCGAACTCATCGACGCCGAGGCCGAGGCCGCCCGCGCGGGCCGTCCTGCCTGCATCTGGGCCAAGATGAACTCGATCGTCGATCCCGATGTGATCGACGCGCTCTACGCGGCCTCTCAGGCGGGGGTGAAGATCAGCCTCGTGATCCGCGGCATCTGTGGTCTGCGCCCCGGCATCGTGGGATTGTCCGAGAATATCCGCGTCAAGTCGGTCGTGGGTCGGTTTCTCGAACATTCGCGGATCATGTGCTTTGGCAACGGGGCGTCGCTGCCCTCGGACCAGGCGCGGGTGCTCATTTCCTCGGCGGACTGGATGGGGCGCAATCTGGTGCGCCGGGTCGAAACGCTGGTCGAGATCACCAACCCCACGGTCAAGGCGCAGATCGTGCGCCAGATCATGGCTGCAAATCTGGCCGATCAGGCGCAAAGCTGGGGCATCCGCCCCGAAGGTCCGGCGCTGCGAACGCTGCCCGACCCTGACGGCGCGCAGCGTCTGTTCAACTGCCACCGCTTCTTCATGGAGAACCCATCGCTTTCCGGGCGAGGCTCGGCGGGGGCGGATGACGTGCCCGAGCTGACGCATTCGCATGATTGAGGGGTGGCGTCTGGATCTGGGTGACGAAAGCGCCCGCGCGGTGGGCGGCCCACCGACATTCCCACAACCCGCTCGCGGGCGCTTCGCGCGGCTCTGCCCCGCGCAGTTCGCCCTTTTCGTGCGGGGCGTGGCGGGGTAAGGGGACCCCATGCTCAAGACCCGCATCATCCCCTGCCTGGATGTCGCCGATGGCCGCGTGGTCAAGGGCGTGAATTTCGTCGATCTGCGCGACGCGGGCGATCCGGTCGAGGCCGCGAAGGCCTATGACGCGGCAGGTGCGGACGAACTTTGCTTTCTCGACATTCACGCCACGCATGAAAACCGCGGCACGATGTTCGACCTTGTGACCCGCACTGCCGAGAACTGCTTCATGCCGCTGACCGTGGGCGGCGGCGTGCGCAGCCCCGAGGATGTGCGCGCGCTGCTGCTGGCAGGGGCGGACAAGGTCAGCTTCAACTCGGCCGCCGTGGCCGACCCGGATGTGGTTGCGCGCGCCGCCGACCGCTTCGGCAGCCAGTGCATCGTCGTGGCCATCGACGCCAAGACCGTCAGCCCCGGCAAATGGGAGATCTTCACCCATGGCGGGCGGCGGCCCACGGGGCTGGATGCTGTCGAATTCGCCCGGACCGTCGCCGCCAGGGGGGCAGGGGAAATTCTGCTCACCTCGATGGATCGTGACGGCACGCGCGCGGGCTTCAACCTTGAGGTGACGCGCGCGATTGTCGACGCGGTGGGGATACCCGTCATTGCCTCGGGGGGTGTGGGCACGCTCGATCATCTGGTGGACGGGGTGAGGGTCGCCGGGGCCTCGGCGGTACTTGCGGCCTCGATCTTTCATTTCGGCGAATTCACCATCGGTCAGGCCAAGGCCCATATGGCCGCCGCCGGTATCCCGGTGCGGCTGGCATGAGTGCGCTGGAGCGGCTGGCCGCGACCATCGCAGCCCGGATGGGCACGGAGACCGGCGAAAGCTGGACCGCTACGCTGCTGGCCAAGGGCCCGGAGAAATGCGCCGAGAAATTCGGGGAAGAGGCGATTGAGGCCGTGATCGAGGCTGTGAAGGGCGACCGCGACCGCCTGACGGCCGAGGCGGCAGATGTCCTCTATCACCTGCTGGTCATGTGCGCCGCGCGCGGGGTGACGCTGGCCGATATCGAGGCCGAGCTGGCCAGCCGCGAAGGTGTCTCGGGGCTGGACGAGAAAGCCAGGCGCCCGCGTTAGAATAGGCCACGACGGGGTGATCTGTCGGGTGATGCCGAACCAACCGTGCAAAGCTGCGCAGCGCCGTGCCGGGACAGGGCACTTTGCGGCGCGGCGGCCTTTGGCCTTGATCCCGCGCGCCCAGACGATTTCAGCGGTGTTCTTTGGATCGCCCGGTTCGTGACCGACTTCAGGTGCTCTTGTGGCCGCGCAGGCCTTCCGATACAGGACACATGTTAAATAAACGCGGGGTTCGCTGTGAATGACTGGCTGCTCTCGGTCGCGGGCACGCCCGAGGGCGCGCAGCTGGCCACATTGCTTGCCCTCGTCGCTGCACTGGCCCATGCGATCTTCGGTGCATTGCAAAAGGGACTGCATGACCCGTGGCTGACACGCGGGGCGATCGATTTCTGGCTGGTCCTGATCGCCGGGCCTTTTGCGCTGTTTTATTTCGGCCCGCCCGCGCCCTTCATGTGGCCGGTGCTGGCGGGGGTGGTGGTGATCCACTTCCTATACAAGCTGGCCATGGCGCTGGCATATGAGCGCGCGGCCTTCACGGTGGTCTATCCGGTAGTGCGCGGCACCGGGCCGCTGATCACCATCTTCGCCGCCATGCTGATCTTCGGCGAGCGCTACACGTCCCTGCAATGGGTGGGCGTGGCGTGCCTCTCGGGGGGCATATTATTGCTGGCGCTGCGCAACCTGTCGGAAGAGAAGATCGATGTTCGCGCGCTGAAGATCGGGCTCGTCTGGGCGCTGATCGGGGGCGTGACCGTGGCGCT
>PXES01000082.1 GCA_003564655.1 Paracoccaceae bacterium | reverse complement strand
GGTATTCCAGCCCCTTGGCGCCGTGCAGCGTCATGATGGTGACCTTGGCCTCGGAGGCGTCGCTGTCATTGTCCATGATCAGCGCGATATGTTCGAGGAAACCGGGCAGGTTCTCGAATTCTTCCAGCGCCTTGATCAGCTCCTTGAGGTTTTCGAGCCGCCCCGGCGCCTCGGGCGTCTTGTCGTTCAGCCACATCTCGGTATAGCCCGATTCCTCGAGGATCGCCTCGGCCAGTTCGATATGCGAGCGGGGCGCGGTCGCCTCGCGCTCGATCAGGCTGTCATCCACGACCGGCCCGGTGCCGCCGACCTCGCCGTGCCAACGCGCGATGGCGTCGATCAGCGCGCGCAACTGCCCCGCGCCGCGGCCCTTGATCTCGCCTGCCTCGATCGCCAGCGCGGCACCCTGCACCAGCGGCACGTCATTGGCCCGCGCAAAGCGCTGGATCACCTGTTGCGCCTTGTCGCCCAGGCCCCGTTTGGGCGTATTCACGATCCGCTCGAACGCCAGATCATCGCCGGGCGAGACCGCGAGGCGGAAATAGGCCATCGCATCGCGGATCTCCATGCGTTCATAAAAGCGCGGGCCACCGATGACGCGATAGGGCATCCCGATGGTCAGGAAGCGGTCCTCGAAGGCCCGCATCTGGTGGCTGGCGCGCACCAGCACGGCCATCTGGTCAAGGCTGACCGGGTCCATCCCGCGGGTGCCGCGCGAAAGATCCTCGATCTGCTCGCCGATCCAGCGCGCCTCTTCCTCGCCGTCCCAATGGCCGATCAGCCGGACCTTCTCGCCGTCCTGCGCATCGGTCCACAGCGTCTTGCCCAGCCGCCCCTCATTGGCGGAAATCACCTGGCTGGCGGCGGCGAGGATATGCGGGGTCGAGCGGTAATTCTGTTCCAGCCGCACGACAGTCGCGCCCTCGAAATCGCGCTCGAACCGCAGGATGTTGCCCACCTCGGCCCCGCGCCAGCCATAGATCGACTGGTCGTCATCGCCCACGCAGCAGATATTGCGATGCCCCTGCGCGAGAAGCCGCAGCCAGAGATACTGCGCGACATTGGTGTCCTGATACTCGTCCACCAGAATGTAGCGGAATTTCTGCTGGTAGCTTTCCAGCACATCGGGATGCGCCTGAAAGATGGTCACACAATGCAGCAGCAGATCGCCGAAATCGCAGGCGTTCAGCGTCTTCAGCCGCGCCTGGTAGGCGGCGTAAATCTCGGTCCCGCGATTGTTGAAGGCCGACGCTTCGGAGCTTGGCACCTGCTCGGGCCGCCACGCGCGGTTCTTCCACTGGTCGATGATCGACGCCATCAGCCGCGCGGGCCAGCGCTTCTCGTCGATATTGGCGGCCTGGATCACCTGCTTGAGCAGGCGCAGCTGGTCGTCGCTGTCGAGGATCGTGAAGCTCGACTGCAACCCCACAAGCTCTGCATGGCGGCGCAGCAGTTTCGCACTGATCGAATGAAAGGTGCCAAGCCAGGGCATCCCCTCCACGGCCTCGCCAAGATAGCCGCCGACGCGCAGCTTCATCTCGCGCGCGGCCTTGTTGGTGAAGGTCACGGCAAGGATCTGCGAGGGCCAGGCGCGCCCCGTGTTCAGCAGATGCGCGATACGGGCGGTCAGGGCCTTGGTCTTGCCCGTGCCCGCGCCCGCAAGCATCAGCACCGGGCCGTCCAGCGCCTCGACCGCCTGGCGTTGCGCGGGGTTCAGCCCGTCCAGATAGGGCGCGGGTCGCGCAGCCATCGCGCGGGCGGAGAGGGGGACATCCGTGTTGAAATCGCTCATACGCGCGAGTCTAGCGCGGGGCGCGCCGAAGGGGAAGCGGTGTTCCCGTAAAGTTCCGCACGCAACCGGCAAATTTGTCACCCGCGCGCCGGGCCCGACCATGCGGGCCAGCCTTTACGGCAGTGCAGAAATCGGTCAGAACCTTGATCCAGAAAACACCACCGGACGGGGACGGAAATGACCAAATTCAACAAGATCCTTGTCGCGAACCGGGGCGAGATCGCCATCCGCGTGATGCGCGCCGCCAATGAGCTGGGCAAGCGCACGGTCGCTGTCTATGCCGAGGAGGACAAGCTCGGCCTGCACCGTTTCAAGGCCGATGAGGCCTACCGCATCGGCGAGGGGCTGGGGCCGGTCGCGGCCTATCTGTCCATCGAAGAGATCATCCGCGTGGCCAAGGCCTCGGGCGCGGATGCGATCCATCCGGGTTACGGGCTGTTGTCGGAAAACCCCGCGCTGGTCGATGCCTGCGTCGACAACGGTATAACCTTCATCGGCCCGAAAGCCGAAACCATGCGGAGCTTGGGTGACAAGGCCAGCGCGCGGCGCGTGGCGATCGAGGCCGGCGTGCCGGTGATCCCCGCGACCGAGGTGCTGGGCGAGGACATGGACGAGATCCGCCGCATGGCGGATGAAGTCGGCTATCCGCTGATGCTGAAAGCCAGCCATGGCGGCGGCGGGCGCGGGATGCGCCCCATCGAGAACGCGGATGAACTCGAGGCCAAGGTCCGCGAGGGCCGCCGCGAGGCCGAGGCCGCCTTCGGCAATGGCGAGGGGTATCTCGAAAAGATGATCCTGCGCGCCCGCCATGTCGAGGTGCAACTTCTGGGCGATGGCCACGGCAATCTCTACCACCTGTATGAGCGCGACTGCACCGTGCAGCGGCGCAACCAGAAAGTCGTCGAGCGCGCCCCCGCCCCCTATCTGAGCGACGAGCAGCGCGCCGAGGTCTGCGAGATGGGCCTGAAGATCGGCCGCGCCGTGGGCTATCAGAACGCAGGCACTGTCGAGTTCCTGATGGATATGGACAGTGGCGATTTCTACTTCATCGAAGTGAACCCCCGCATTCAGGTCGAGCACACCGTGACCGAAGAGGGGACGGGCATCGACATCGTCAAGGCGCAGATCCGCATCGCCGAGGGCGCGACACTGTCAGAGGCCACCGGCACGCCGTCACAGGGCGATGTGACGCTCACCGGCCACGCGCTGCAATGCCGCGTGACGACCGAGGACCCGCTGAACAATTTCATTCCCGATTACGGCCGACTGACGGCCTATCGCTCGGCCACGGGCATGGGCATCCGGCTCGATGGCGGGACGGCCTATGCGGGCGGCGTGATCACGCGCTATTATGATTCGCTGCTGGTCAAGGTCACGGCCTGGGCGCCCCCCCCGGACGAGGCCATCGCCCGCATGGACCGCGCCCTGCGCGAGTTCCGCGTCCGGGGCCTGAGCACCAATATCGCCTTTGTCGAGAACCTGCTGAAGCACCCGACCTTCCTCGACAACAGCTATACGACCAAATTCATCGACACCACCGAAGAGCTGTTCCATTTCGAGGCCCGGCGCGACCGGGCGACGCGGCTGCTGACCTATATCGCGGATATCACCGTGAACGGGCACCCCGAGACCGCGGGCCGCCCGCTGCCCGCCGCCGGTCTCCGCACCCCGGTCGCGCCGCGCACCGAGGGCACGCCACCGCGGGGGGCAAAGCAGATCCTTGATGAGAAGGGCCCGCAGGCGGTGGCCGACTGGATGGCCGCCGAGACGCGGCTTCTGCTGACTGACACCACCATGCGCGATGCCCACCAGTCGCTGCTTGCGACCCGGATGCGCTCGATCGACATGATCCGCGTGGCGCCCGCCTATGCGCATACGCTGCCGCAGCTTTTCTCGGTCGAATGCTGGGGCGGCGCCACTTTCGATGTCGCCTACCGCTTCTTGCAGGAATGTCCCTGGCAGCGGCTGCGCGACCTGCGCGCGGCGATGCCGAACCTGATGACGCAGATGCTGCTGCGTGCCTCGAACGGTGTGGGCTATACGAATTACCCCGACAATGTCGTGCAATCCTTCGTCCGGCAGGCCGCTGCCTCGGGCGTCGATGTGTTCCGCGTCTTCGACAGCCTCAACTGGGTCGAGAACATGCGCGTCGCCATGGACACCGTGATCGAGGCGGGCAAGCTCTGCGAGGGGACGATCTGCTACACGGGCGACATTCTCGACCCCGACCGCGCGAAATACGATCTCAACTATTATGTCCGCATGGGCAAGGACCTGCGCGATGCGGGCGCGCATGTGCTGGGGCTGAAAGACATGGCCGGGCTCCTGAAGCCCGCTGCCGCGCGCG
>PXES01000417.1 GCA_003564655.1 Paracoccaceae bacterium | reverse complement strand
CTCGGCCACGCTTCTGGGCTTTGCCATCGGCTCGGGGCTGGGGATCGCGCTGGCGGTGGGCATCGTGCACAACCGCGCCATGGATGCCAGCGTCATGCCCTGGGCGATTGCCAGCCAGACCATCCCGATCCTGGCCATCGCGCCCATGATCATCGTGGTGTTGAATGCCGTGGGCATCACCGGGCTGATTCCCAAGGCGATCATCTCGACCTATCTGAGTTTCTTTCCGGTCGTGGTCGGCATGGTCAAGGGGCTGCGCGCGCCCGACCAGATGCAGCTTGACCTGATGAAGACCTATAGCGCCTCTGGCCCGCAGGTCTTCGCGAAACTCCGCTGGCCGTCCTCGATGCCCTATCTCTTCGCCTCGCTGAAAGTGGGGATTGCCGCGGCACTGGTCGGGGCCATCGTGGCGGAACTGCCCACGGGCGCTGTGGCGGGGCTGGGCGCGCGGCTTCTGTCGGGCAGCTATTACGGCCAGACCGTGCAGATCTGGTCGGCGCTCTTTGCGGCTGCGATCCTCGCGGCCAGCATGGTCGCGCTGATCGGGTTGATCCAGCGAACGACCCTGAAACGGATGGGGATGACGGCATGACGCTCCTGCGCGACAGTGGCGGCTTGCAATGGGCGGGGATGGCGCTTGCCTTCTTGCTGGCGGTCGCGCTTGGCGGCACAGGTGATCTGGCCGCGGCAACCATGCTCTTGCTGTTCGCGGTCGTGATGCTGGGCATCCTGCCTGCGGCGCGCCGTGGGTGGGCGTGGTCGCTGGCAGTCGCTGCGGCACTGGCAGGGGCAGCGCAGGCGCTCTTGCCTCATGCCGTATCCAGCCTGCCGGTCTGGGGCGCTGTCGTGGCGATCTGGTTGGGCGCCTGGATGCTGGTGGCGCAACTGGCTGACCGTCCGCGCCTGTCCGGGCTGCCCGGCCGCTTGCAGGGGTTGTTGGCGCCGCTGGCCTTTGGCGCGACGCTGTTGTGGCTGTGGGAAGTGTCGGTCCGCGCGCTCGAGGGGCCGCGCGTCATCCTGCCCGCGCCCAGCGCCATCTGGGCGCGCATCCTGCGCTCGACCGACATTCTCTGGGTCGATTTCGTGCAGACCTTCGTCAAGGGCGCGCTGTCGGGCTTCGCTATCGGGGGGGGCGCGGCGCTGGTTTTCGCGCTGGTGGTGGACCGCTATGACTACCTGCGCCGGGGCCTTTTGCCGGTGGGCAATTTCCTGGCTGCGCTGCCGATCATCGGCACCGCCCCGATCATGGTCATGTGGTTCGGCTTCGACTGGCAGTCCAAGGCGGCGGTCGTGGTCGCGATGGTGTTCTTTCCGATGCTCGTGAACACTGTGCAGGGGCTGGCCGCGACCGAGGCGATGCAGCGCGACCTGATGCGCACCTACAATGCGACATGGGCGCAGGGGCTCTTGAAACTGCGCCTGCCCGCCGCAATGCCCTTCATCTTCAACGGGCTCAAGATTTCATCGACCCTGTCCCTGATCGGGGCCATCGTTGCCGAATTTTTCGGCTCTCCGACGCGTGGGATGGGGTTTCGCATCTCGACCGAGGTCGGGCGGTTGCAACTGGACATGGTCTGGGCCGAAATTGCCGTGGCAGCCCTTGCGGGGTCGCTGTTCTACGGCCTGATCGCGCTGGTGGAGCGGGGCGTGACCTTCTGGCACCCCTCGCAACGCGGGCGCTAGACGACCCTGACCCCATTCGGGGCAGGCAACATGGAGGTGGAAAGTGAAAAAGACTGTTTTCGGTTCGGTAACGGCCCTCGGGCTGGGGCTTGCCCCGGCAGCATGGGCGATGGATGATATCACGCTGCAACTCAAATGGGTGACGCAGGCGCAGTTCGCGGGCTATTATGTCGCGCTCGAGAACGGCTATTTCGAGGAGGAGGGGCTCAACGTCACCATCCGCCCCGGTGGCCCCGATATCGCGCCCCCGCAGGTGATCGCAGGCGGCGGGGCCGATGTGATCGTCGAATGGATGCCGGCGGCACTTGCGGCGCGCGAAAGCGGGCTGCCGCTGGTCAATATCGCGCAGCCCTTCAAGCGCTCGGGCATGATGCTGACCTGTCTGGCCGAGACCGGGGTTGCCAGCCCCGAGGATTTCCCCGGCCGCACGCTGGGTGTGTGGTTCTTCGGCAACGAGTTCCCCTTCCTGTCGTGGATGAGCACGCTTGGCATCCCGACCGATGGCGGCGAAGAGGGGGTCGAGGTGCTGCGCCAGGGCTTCAATGTGGACCCGCTCTTGCAGAACCAGGCCGACTGCATCTCGACCATGACCTACAATGAATACTGGCAGGTCATCGATGCGGGCATCAGCGAGGACGAGCTCGTCACCTTCAAATACGAGGATCAGGGCGTCGCCACGCTGGAAGATGGCCTGTGGGTGATGGAGGATCGGCTGGAAGACCCGGATTTCGTCGACCAGATGGCGCGTTTCGTCCGCGCCTCGATGCGCGGCTGGGAATGGGCCGCCGAGAATGTCGAGGACGCCGCGATGATCGTGCTTGATTTCGACGATACCGGCGCGCAGACCGAAGAGCATCAGATCCGCATGATGGGCGAGGTTGCCCTACTGCTCGAAGGCTCGGACGGCACGCTGGATGTGGCCGATGCCGACCGCACGGTCGAGACGCTTCTCGCCGGGGGTTCGGCCCCGGTGATCACCGCCGCGCCCGAAGGGGCGTGGACCAGCGTCGTGACCGACGCCGCCTTTCAATAAGTGACTCGCGGACCCCGGCCGTCCGGCCGGGGTCTTTCCCGCCAGCCGCCCTGCCCTTCCGGGCCGTTTTAGGCGCGCCGTCTGGATAGGGCAACTGCGCGGCGCGACTTCCGGTCGGTGCCATGCCGCCAGCACGCGGCTCAGGCGGCAGAGCTGGCCTGCATCTCCCGGCGCCTGCGCCGGTCCGCCCCCCAGAGCGCCACGGCCACGCCCCCCAGAATGCCCAGCGAACACAGCACAAGCCGCAGGGTCAGCGGCTCGGCGATGAACAGCACGCCCCCGGCAGCAGCGATGGCAGGCACGGTCAGTTGCACATAGGCGGCGGTGCTGCGCTCGAGCGCGGGCAGGACGCTGTACCAGACCGCATATCCCAGGGCCGAGGCCAGCGCACCGGACGCAATGGCATAGAACCAGCCCGCAGGGCTGATCGTCTGCGCAAACAGCCCCGGCAGGATCAGCAGCAACGCCACGGGCAGGCAGCGCAGGAAGTTGCCGCCCGTATCGACCAGCGGCGCGGCAGAGCCACGCCCGAGCAATGTGTAGCCCGCCCATGCGAGCCCCGCGAGGATCATCAACGCCGCGCCGAGCGGGTCTGGCGCAGTCACGCCCGGCCATAGCAAGAAGGTCAGGAACAACACCGCAGCGCCAAACCCCGCCCACTCGAACGCCCCGGGCCTGTCACCTTGCCCGATGGCCCAGCCCAGAATGCCAAGCTGCACGGCTGCAAACAGCAGAAGCGCCCCGGTCCCGGCGGCAAGGTCGAGATAGGCATAGGAAAACGCGATCGCATACAGAAACAGCGCAAGCGCGCCCCATCTGCTGCCGCCAAGGCGCCGCCAGCGCGGCCGCGCGCCCCGCCACGCCAGGATCAGCGCCAGCATCAGCGCGCCCGACGCCAGGCGCACGCCGGTATAGCCCAGCGCATCGGCCTCTCCTTCGGCCAATGCGATACGGTTGAGAACCGAATTCGCGGCAAACGCCACCATCGCCAGCGCCGTCAGTAACGCGATCTTCACGGCTGATGACCCTGCCATTGCGCCCGCCCCTCGCAGGCTGTCGTCAGCCCGTCACGCCCCGGCGCTACCAGAACCCGATTATCGCAGCAAGCACAGGGGGCACAGGGGGCACAGGCGACATTGCCAGCGCGCATCGCCTGGCAGAGCCCCCGGGGCAGGCAGCGGGCCGCCGACAGTGCTTGCGGGGGCCGGAAAAGCAGGCAGCGCGGCACAATTGTGCCGCGCTGCACTTGGGGGGTGTCGTGGGCGGCGGATGCGTGGCCCGCCCTTGTGCGATCGCACGCCGCCTGCGCCCCGCCGGGGGCGCTAGGCCAGACCTTCCTCGGATGCGATCTCGTCGATCTGCGCGAGATATTCCTCGAGCCGCTGCTCGGTCGCGCGCCCGCGCAGGTTTTCACCCGCAGCGCGCACCTCGTCGAGATTG
>PXES01000310.1 GCA_003564655.1 Paracoccaceae bacterium | reverse complement strand
TGCACCGCTGGGGCAGCCCCCGCAATTTCGACTTCGACCCGGTCGAGCATTACCAGATCGCGGGCGTCGCGCCGGGGATGGACTTCGCCACCGCCGCGAAACTCTCGGGCGCGCGCTTTGTCGTCCTGCGCGGGGCCGTGGCGCGACTGCACCGGGCGCTGGCGCAGTTCATGATCGATCTGCATGTCGAGGAGCATGGCCTGACCGAGGTGAACAGCCCCGTTCTCGTGCGTGACGATGCGATGTATGGCACCGGGCAATTGCCGAAATTCGGCGAGGACAGCTATCAGACGACGAATGGCTGGTGGCTGATCCCGACCTCGGAAGTGACGCTGACCAACACGGTCGCGGCCGAGATCCTCGACCCCGATGCCCTGCCGCGGCGTTACACGGCCCATACGCTCTGCTTTCGGTCCGAGGCGGGCAGCGCGGGCAAGGACACCAGCGGCATGCTGCGCCAGCACCAGTTCGAGAAGGTCGAGATGGTCTCGATCACCCGGCCCGAGGACAGCATGGACGAGCACGCCCGCATGACCCGCTGCGCCGAAACGGTGCTTGAACGGCTGGGCCTGCCCTACCGGACCGTTGCGCTCTGTACCGGCGATATGGGCTTTGGCGCGCAAAAGACCCATGACATCGAGGTGTGGCTGCCGGGGCAGGGGCGGTATCGCGAAATCTCGTCCGTCTCGGTCTGCGGGGATTTCCAGGCGCGGCGGATGAATGCGCGCTTCCGGCGCGAGGCCGGTGGCAAGCCCGAATTCGTCCATACGCTGAACGGCTCGGGGCTGGCGGTGGGGCGCGCGCTGATCGCCGTGCTGGAGAATGGCCAGCAGGCCGATGGCAGTGTCGATCTGCCCGAGGTGCTGCACCCCTATCTGCGCGGGCGCAGCCGCCTGAACGCCGAAGGCGCGCTGGTCTGAGCGCATGATGCAGCACGGCCACAGCCGTCCCGGCCCGCCGGGGCGCTGCCCGATTCCTGCCACATTTCAGTGTGCTCCTGTTGGATCGAGGCAGAGAGCAGGAGCAAAAAAATGCAAAAGGATCTCAACGAAGACCCCCCGGACCGTGCGACCGCGCAGCACGCGCTTCCCCGCTTCCGTTGGCGGATTGCGGCGCGACCGGAGCAGCGCGCCCGGCGCAGGGCGGAGGTCGTGTTCGTCGACTGGGCGCTGATCTGAGCCGACCCCACACCGGGATGCGGCTGGAGTATGGGCCGAATCCCGCCGATGGCGGATCCGTGCCGCCTGCGGGCTGCACGAATCATCTGGGCGTAGCGCGGCACGCGCAGTAGCACGGGAACGGCCCTGCGCTGTCGGGCCTGTCACCCCGGTTGCCGCCCATGCCGACGCCCGTGCGCTCGATCCGCAATCTCGGCCCCGCGATGGAGGCCGCGCTCGCGCGTGTCGGCATCACCAGCGCCGAGGCCCTGCGCGAGATCGGCACGGATGCGGCCTATGCGCGGCTGTTGCAGAACGGCGAGAGGCCGCATTTCATCGCCTATTACGTGCTCGAGATGGGGTTGCAGGGGCGGCCCTGGAACGATTGCCAGGGCGCCGAGAAAGCGCGCCTGCGCGCGCGCTTTGACCGGCTGAAGGCGTCGGCACAGCCTTCGCGCACCCCCCTTGACGCGGCGCTTGATGAAATCGGCGTCCGCCCCGCTTCCCGCAAGGAGACCTCATGATCCGTCTGCCCGTTCTCATGCTGCTCGGTCTGTTGCTTGCAGCCTGCGGCGCGCCCGCCCCCGAGGTGAGCCGCGCCGCCACACCCGACCTCTACCCCGGCGAGGCGCCCGAGATGCGCCGCCTTGTCCAGCGCTATGCCGCCAAGCATCAGATCCCCGAGGCGCTGCTGCACCGTGTCATCCAGCGCGAAAGCGACTACCGGCCCCGCGCGCGCAACGGCCCCTATTGGGGGCTGATGCAGGTGCTGCCGCAGACCGCGCGGACCATGGGCTTTCGCGGCAGCCCCGAGGATCTGCTCGACCCGGAGGTGAACCTGACCTATGCCGGGCGCTACCTGCGCGGTGCGTGGAAAGTGGCGGATGGCGATATCGATCGCGCGGTGATGTGGTACGCGCGCGGCTACTATTACGAGGCCCGCGACCGCTGCATGCTGGTCGCGACCGGCCTGCGCGACCGCGAGGTGCGCCGCGACTGCCCCTCGCGCCGCGCCGGGTGAACTGCGGTGCCGATGCGCCGCATTCTGTCCCGGCGTCGCCGGGGGCACGCCGGAGGGGGTGCGGTCCACCGGAAAACTGGCCTGTCGTCCAGCGCCATCGGCTTCGCCCAACGGGTTCTCGAGGTCCCGGCCATCGGTCCGTTCGGGCAGGTGTTCGGTCGCGTCAGGCCGTCGGGCCTCGCGCACGAGGTTGGGGTCCACCGGCAGCCAGCCCGTCCCGTCCCAGGCCTCGGCCCAGGCATGGGGCGTGGTCATCCACGGCGCAGTGATCAGCCCGAGAACCGGGCGCGCGGGGGGGTGCCCACCACATGGCAGAGCGCGACGAAAAGAAAGGCATACTCGCCGCAATCGCCCTTGCCCGCGCGCCAGTGACATCGTTGCCCCGAGGGCATCGCGCGGATACCGGTAGCGCAGCGCGTCGGCAGCAGCCTGCTGGGGGCGTCGGCGCTCTCGGCCGTGGTGCTTGGCGCTGGTCACGCCCTTTGCCGTAACGTTGGTGTTCGGGCCGATCTCCATGTGGCTCTCCGGGCGCGAGCGGTGAGCAAGTGCTGATCCGCTGCGCGGGGCTGACGGGCACCCGCGCAGGCGGTATCCGCCCTGCCTTCTGTCGCCGGGCGCGGCCCACGCGGCACGGTCTCGATGACGCGACGGGGGCCGAGCGCTCTGTGACCCGGCGGCATGACACATCCCGCCGAGGACGGATAAGGTCGCGCAAATGCGGGGCCGGGACACTTCGCAAAGACACCCCAAGTGGCCCCTATATGGCGGGTCGACGGCTTTCCTGTGTCCCGGACCGCTTGATCCCCGCCTGCGCGCGGCCACTGGTTCGCGCCGATTGGTCGCTTGGGGTGTCGTCAACGCTCTGGCGCGGCGCTTTTTCCGTACTCTATGCGGGTTTGCCATGTCGCGACCGCGTGCCCGCCACATTTCCGCTGGAATGCGGCATCAGTGTCAATCTCCGGGTGCAGGAACGTAAAGGGGTTGCCATGTATCTCGAAATCGAAGCGGCGTTGCATCGCTTCACCGCAGCGGAAGACGGTGCTGTCTCGGTCGAATACGTGGTGTTGACCGCAGCGATCATCGGGCTGAGCCTGGCGTTCGTCGGCCATGTCCGAAACGGCAGCGAGGCCATTGCCGAGGTCATCGAAGAGGCGGTCGAAGAGACCGATATGGCCGGGATGTGCCCCTCGGGATGCGCCGAGGCGGGGGGCGGGGGCGGGTCCGGCACTCAGGAAGCGCCGCCGCCATAGGGCCGCCTCAGGATGCTCTCGCCTGCGGGCGCAGGGCAAGCCAGATCAGCGCCGCGCCCGCCAGCACGAGGAAGGGCAGCATGGCGATATTGACCATCTGCCAGCCGGTCTCGGCGTCGCCGCCCGCGCAGTTCATCAACGTTCCCGAGGACAGCGAGGCGAGAAACACGCCGCCGAAGACGATCATGTCGTTCATGCCCTGCACGCGGCCGCGCTCTTCCGGGGCGTGGGCCTCGGTCAGCATCGCCGTTGCGCCGATGAAACCGAAATTCCATCCCACCCCCAACAGGATCAGCGCGATGTAGAATTGCGCCAGATCGACGCCCGAGATCGCGACAGCCCCGGCGGCCGCCAGGATGACAAGCCCCGTGCCCACGATGGCGCGCGCCCCGAAGCGGGCGATCAGATGACCCGTGAAGAACGAGGGCGCATACATCGCCAGCACATGCGCCGAGACGATATTGGCCGCGTCAGACGTGGCGAAGCCGCAGCCCACCACGGCCAGCGGGGTCGAGGTCATGACCAGATTCATCAGCGCATAGGCGACGGTCCCGCAGATGATCGCCACGGCGATGACGGGGGTCTGCAAAAGCGCCATCCGCGCGCGGCCCTTGGGGGCGTCGGCCCGCGGCGCCTCGGGGGTGGGGATGTCCAGCGCGCTCAAGAGCACCATGCCCGCGATGTTCAGCCCGATCACGCCCAGATAGGTCGCCAGAAACGGCACCGGCATCGCCTCGGCGGT
>PXES01000248.1 GCA_003564655.1 Paracoccaceae bacterium | reverse complement strand
GGCCTGCGCGACCGCCTGCAGATCGATATCAAGGCAGAAGACGCCCGGTTCGGTGCCCGCGTCCAGCACCACCTCGCCCCAGGGCGCGACCGCCAGGCTATGGCCATGGGTGGTTCGCGGCCGGCCCGCCGTACAGGGGTGGGTGCCGGTCTGGGCCGGGGCCAGCACCCAGCAGCCGGTCTCGATGGCGCGGGCACGCAGCAAGGTTTCCCAATGCGCCGCCCCGGTGAGTGGGCTGAAGGCCGCGGGCACCGTCAGGATCTGCGCGCCCGCCTGTGCCAGGGCGCGGTACAGATGCGGGAAGCGGATGTCGTAGCAGATGGTCAGGCCCAGCGTGGCAAAGGGCGTGGCGGCGATCACGGCCTGCGCGCCGGGGCGGATGGCAGCCGATTCGCGATAGGTTTCCTGTGCCGAGACCTGCACGTCGAAGAGGTGGATCTTGTCATAGCGCGCGGTGATCGCGCCATCGGGGCCGATGAGCAGCGAGCGGTTGGCGACCCGTCCGTCCGGATCGTCGCATTGCAGCAGTAGCGAGCCCGCCAGCACCCAGGCGCCGGCGCGCGCAGCCTCATTGCGCAGCATGGCCAGGACCGGATCGCTGTCTTCGGTGCCCAGCACCCGGGCCTGATGGCGGCGGCTGGTGGACAGGCAATTCGTGGCTTCCGGGGTGAGCACGAAGCCCGCGCCGTCTGCCACCGCCTGGCGCAGCGCCGCGCGCAGTGGGGCCACGTTCTGGTGCGGGTCATCGCCGACCGTGAGTTGCAGCAGCGCCGTGCGCAAGCCTCAGCCCTCTGTCCGGCCCGCCAGGAGCGGGGCCAGCCCGCCGCTGCGGTCGAGCGCCTGCAGATCGTCGCAACCACCGATATGGCGGTCGTCGATGAAGATTTGCGGAACGGTGCGGCGGCCGCCCGCGCGCTGGATCATCTCCGGCTTGCGGTCAGGCGCCGCCCAGATGTCGATTTCCTCGAACGCGGCGCCCTTTTTCGACAGCAGGCGCTTTGCGGCATGGCAGAAACCGCAGAGCGGCGAGGTATAGATTTCGATCCGGGGCATGGCGCGCATCCTTTGGCCGGGGGCGGGATGGGCCAGATGTACTGCGCTTTCATGCAAGTGTGAACCTTTCCCGGCTGATACGCGTCAAGCCGGCGGCGTGCACCTATTCCGCGCGCAGCACGCGGGCCAGGACCAGCACGTCCACGGCATCAGCACCGGCGCGGAAGCAAGCCTCGGTGCTGGCCGCCAGGGTGGCGCCCGAGGTCATCACGTCATCGACCAGCAGCACATGGCGCCCCTCTATCATCGCCGCGCGGCGGGAGTGGTGCATGATGGCATCGGACAGGTTTTCGAACCGCGCGAGGCGCGAGCGGCCATCCTGCGAGCCGGTGAAGCGGGGGCGGCGCAAGAGGTCAGGGCAATGCGGGCGGTCGATTTCCCGCGCCAGCGCCGCCGACAAGAGCGCCGACTGATTGTAGCGCCGGCCCAACTGCCGCCACCAGTGCAGCGGTACCGGCACGACCACGGTATCGGCACGCACCAGCGGCCGCGCCCGCTGCGCCAGCCAGCGGCCGGCCGGGGCGGCAAGGTCATGCCGGTCGCCATATTTCAGCCCCAGCACCATGCGCCGCGCCGCACCCTCATAGGCCATGACCGCGCGCCCCCGCCCCCAGGGGCGCGCGATGGTCAGGCAGTCGTCGCAGATGGCCGGGTTGCCGTCATCCTCGCCCGGCAGGGGGGTGCCGCATTTGTCGCAGGCCAGCCCGTGGATGAAGGCCGCGTCGCGCCAGCAGGCGGGGCACAGCGTGCCCGCCTGCTGCACCAGCGTGTCGCAGGCCAGACATTGCGGCGGATAGACGATATTCAGCGCCGAGCGGCCCACCAGCCGCAGCGGTGCCAGCACTCGCGCGGGCATCATGTCGCACCCAGGGTTGACAACTGCCTTCTCTGCCCAGATTTCACCGCCATGCAAGCCCCACCTCAGTTGACCGACCGCACGGCCCTGACCCGCCACCGCAGCCGTGCTGCGCGGCAGCCCGCCCTGTTCCTGCACGACTCGGTGCGCGACGAGATCAAGGAAAGACTCAACGAGGTTAACAGAACCTTTACGGCGCCCGCCCTGGTGCTGGGCCAGCCGGGCCCCTGGGGCGATGGCTGGGCGCAGGCTTTCCCTGGCGCCCGGATTGTGGCCGACGCGCCGGTTCTGGACCTGCAACCGGGCGCGCATGATCTGGTCATCCACGCGCTGTGCCTGCACTGGGCCGATGACCCGCTGGGCCAGATCATCCAGTGCCGGCGCGCGCTGCGGCCTGACGGGCTGTTCATCGCCGCCCTGCCCGGCGGGCGCAGCCTGCAGGAATTGCGCGCGGTGCTGGCCCAGGCGGAATCGGATCTTTACGGCGCCCTGTCGCCCCGCGTGCTGCCGATGACCGATATCCGCGATGCCGGCGCCCTGCTGCAGCGCGCCGGTCTGGCCCTGCCGGTGGCCGACAGCACCGCGCAGCGCATCCTTTATGCCGACCCGCACCGCCTGATTGCCGACCTGCGCGGCATGGGCGAGGGCAACGCGCTGGCCGCCCGCCACCGCCGGCCGATGCCGCGCGCGCTGTGGGACCGCGCCATGCAGCTTTACGCACAGGCCCATGCCGATTCGGCGGGACGGCTGATCGTCACCGCCGAAACCCTGTTTCTGACCGGCTGGGCACCCGCCGAAACGCAGCAAAAGCCCCTGCGCCCCGGTTCGGCCGTCACCCGGCTGGCCGAGGCGCTGGGCACCCGTGAGACCCCGCTGGAACCCGCCAGCCAGCCGCGCCCATGCCGAGACGCTGATTGACCCCCCCTGCCAACCCGCTATGTCAGGGCAAACCGCAAAAGGACGCCAGCGATGCTTGACGCTCAGCCCGCCCGCTGCCCCATCGACCATGACACGCCCGGCACCGGGCGACTGGCGCATGCGCCGGCCGACCATCCGCCGGTGCCGCAGGCGAAAACCGGTGTTCTGATCGCCAATCTGGGCACACCGGACAATTACGACTACTGGTCGATGCGGCGCTATCTGAACGAATTCCTGTCCGACAAGCGGGTGATCGATTACCCCTCGTGGAAATGGCAGCCGCTTCTGCAGCTCATCATCCTGTCGAAGCGGCCCTTCACATCCGGCGCGAATTACAAATCGATCTGGAACCACGACAAGGGCGAAAGCCCGCTGATGACCATCACCAGGGACCAGACCGCCAAGATCGCCGCCCGGATGGAGGCGCGATTCGGCGGTGACGTGGTGGTCGATTTCTGCATGCGCTACGGCAACCCCTCTACCCGTTCGAAGGTACGCGCACTGGTCGAACAGGGCTGCGAGCGCATCCTGTTCTTCCCGCTCTACCCGCAATATGCCGGCGCCACCACGGCCACGGCGAATGACCAGTTCTTCCGCGCCCTGATGGAGGAAAAATGGCAACCCGCCGCACGCACGGTGCCGGCCTATTGCGACCATCCCGCCTATATCGAGGCGCTGGCGCAATCGGTCGAGCGGGCTTACGCCGCGGCTGAAGAGAAGCCCGAGGTGCTGGTGACGTCCTATCACGGCATGCCCCAGCGCTACCTGCGCGAGGGCGACCCGTACCATTGCCAATGCGCCAAGACCACGCGGCTTTTGCGCGAACGGCTGGGCTGGCCCGAGGACAAGGTGCAGACCACCTTCCAGTCGGTGTTCGGCTCGGAAGAATGGCTGCGCCCCTACACGGTGGATCATGTCGCCGAACTGGCGCGATCAGGCGTGAGGCGGCTGGCCGTGGTGGCCCCGGCCTTTTCGGCCGATTGCATCGAGACACTGGAAGAGATCAACGAGGAGATCCGCGAAAGCTTCGAGGAGGCTGGCGGCGAGAAATTCACCTATATCCCCTGCCTGAACGACGATGACGCGCATATCGCGGCGCTTTGTTCGGTGATCGAGGCAAATCTGCAGGGCTGGACAGCCTGAAACGGCGGCCCGGCGGAAAAGCATGAGCGGCAGGGCGGGAAAGGACGTGGCGCACGCCCCGTTGATGCGCCGGCCGTCATGGGTAAGCGCTGTGCACATGAAAAAACGGGGTGAAGCAAGCTTCACCCCGTTTTCTTTGCAGCGTGGTGTCTGCGCGATCAGCGCAGAGCGATCGCCAGGCCGACCAGCAGCAGGATCGG
>PXES01000314.1 GCA_003564655.1 Paracoccaceae bacterium | reverse complement strand
GCCTTCGAGGATTGCGTGACGCTGCGCCAGCTCGACCCGCGCAGCGACCGCGAGGTGGTCATCACGCTCTCCATCGCGCAGCTGCACGATCTGGCCGCGGCGCTGAACCTGCCCGAGGGCGTTTACCGGCTGGGAAAGCCCAAGCCTGCGGGCTGAACTCCGTTTGACATTCCCCTGCCTTCTCTTGCAGGGTGCCGGAATGGCGTCACGGCCATTCCGGCCCTCAACGACCACCGACATCACCAGACCAGACAGCCCCGACGCGCGCGCATGCGTCCGGGAGGGAAAGGACGCTCATGCTTACGAACGACCAGCTTGATCAGTGGGACCGCGCGCATTTTCTGCACGCCTCGACCGCCTTTGGCCAGCACGCCCGCGGCGAAAGCCCGACACGCATCCTGCAAGGCGCCAGCGGCGTCCATATCGAGGATCGCGACGGCAACCGGCTGCTGGACGCCTTTGCCGGGCTCTATTGCGTCAATGTCGGCTATGGCCGCCCCGAGATCGCCGAAGCCATTGCCGAGCAGGCCCGGTCGCTCGCCTATTACCACTCTTATGTCGGCCACGGCACCGAGGCGTCGATCACCCTGGCGCGCATGGTCGCCGAGCGCGCGCCCGCGCATATGAACAAGGTCTATTTCGGGCTTGGCGGATCCGACGCGAACGAGACCAATGTGAAACTGGTCTGGTATTTGCAGAATGTCCGCGGCAAGCCCGAGAAGCGCAAGATCATCTCGCGCTGGCGGGGTTATCACGGTTCGGGGCTGATCACCGGCTCGCTGACCGGGCTGAAGCCGTTTCACGACAAGTTCGGCCTGCCGCTGCCGGGGATCGTGCACACCGAGGCGCCCTACCACTTCCGCCGTCCCGATCCGGACATGTCGGAAGAGGCGTTCACGGTCCATTGCGCGAGCGCCCTTGAGGAGTTGATCGAGCGCGAGGGGGCCGACACCATCGGCGCCTTCATCGCCGAACCGATCCTCGGCACTGGCGGGATCGTGCCGCCGCCCGCAGGCTACTGGGACGCGATCCAGCCGATCCTGAAGAAACACGACATCCTGCTGATCGCGGATGAGGTGGTGACCGGCTTCGGGCGCATGGGCACGATGATGGGCTGTCAGCATTACGGCATCCGCCCCGATATCATCACCATCGCCAAGGGGCTGACCTCGGCCTATGCGCCGCTTTCGGGCTCGATCGTCAGCGACGAGGTGTTCGCGACGCTGGAAGAGGGGACCGACCGCTTCGGCCCCTTCGGCCATGGCTGGACCTATTCGGCGCACCCCATCGGGGCCGCGGCGGGGGTGGCGAATCTGCAACTGATCGACAGCCTGGGCCTGGTCGCGAATGCGGGCGAGACGGGTGCCTATTTCCGCAAGGCGATGACCGACGCGCTGGCCGGGCACCGCTTCGTTGGCGATGTGCGCGGCGACGGCATGCTGGCGGCGGTCGAGTTGCAGCGCGACCCCGGCACGCGCACGGATTTCGACCCCGCGGAGAAGGTCACCGCGCAGGTGGTGGCCGAGATGGCGCGTCGCGGCGTGATCGCGCGGGCCATGCCGCAGGGCGAGATCATCGGCTTCGCCCCGCCGCTCTGCCTCAGCCGCGCAGAGGCCGACACCATCGTCTCGGTGACGCATGATGCGCTGAATGCCGTGACCGGGGCGATGTAGGAAACGCGGGCCGCGCGCGCACCCGCGCGGTCCAGCCCCGACACGCGGAGAGGGCCATGACCACCACCAACCCGAATTTCACCGATGCCGAATACGAGGCCCGCATCGCGCGCACCCGCGACGAGATGGACAAGCGCGGCATCGACCTGATGGTGATCTCGGACCCGTCCAACATGAACTGGATCTCGGGCTATGACGGCTGGTCCTTCTATGTCCATCAGGCGGTGCTGCTGCCAATGGAGGGGGACCCGGTCTGGTGGGGGCGCGGCATCGACGCGGCGGGGGCGGCGCGGACCGTCTTCATGCAGGGGACCGACTGCATCGCGCCCTATGACGATACCTATGTGCAGAACCCGCAGAAGCACGCCATGGAGTCGCTCGCCGCGCTGATCATCGACCGGGGCTGGAATACCGGCTGGATCGGCGTCGAGATGGAGAACTACTACTACTCGGCCCTGGCGCATGACACGCTGGTCAACCATCTGCACGATGCGCGCTTCGTCGATGCCACCGGCATCGTCAACTGGCAGCGGCTGATCAAGTCCGAATCCGAGATCCTTTATATCCGCCGCGCGGCGCGCATCGTCGAGCGGATGCACCAGACCATCCTCGAGATGGCCGAGCCCGGCCTGCCCAAGCACAGGCTGGTGGCCGAGATCACCCGCGCGGGCATCGAAGGCGCGGACGGGCAATGGGGCGACTACCCGGCCATCGTGCCGATGGCGCCCTCGGGGCTGGACGCGACGGCAGCGCATCTGACCTGGGACGACCGGCCGATGCGCGCGGGCGAGTCGACCTTCTTCGAGATCGCGGGCGTGCATCGCCGCTACCACTGCCCGCAATCGCGCACGCTGTTTCTGGGCAATGTCCCCGACCTCTACCGCCACGCCGAAGAGGCAGTGCTGGAAGCGACCGAGGCGGGGCTGGGGCAATGCTACCCCGGCGCGCGGGCCGAGGATGTCGCCAACGCCTTCAACGCCACGCTGAACAAGAAGGGCTTCGAAAAGGACAATCGCTGCGGCTATTCGGTGGGGCTGAGCTACCCGCCCGACTGGGGCGAGCGCACGCTGTCGCTGCGCCGGGGCGACATGACCGAGCTGAAGGCGGGCATGGTGATCCATTTCATGCCCGCGCTCTGGCTCGAGGACGGGGGGCTGGAGCTGACCGAGCCGGTGCTGATCACCGAACACGGGCCGGAGCTGCTGTGCAACACCCCGCGCGAGATTTTCGTCAAGTAGGGAGGTGGCCCGTCAGGGCAGGGGCACGGCTGCGCCGCGCCCCTGCCCTGACGGGCCTGAAGAGAGCCGCGCAAGCGCGGCAGGGCGCACCCGCCGGGGCATGGCACGGACGTGCTGTCGGACATGAGTATTTCCGGCAAGAAAATATGGACGGATCTTATCCGACGAACGCCTTTTCCACCACATATTCCGCCGGCTCGGAATTCGCGCCCTCGCGCAGCCCCGCCCCTTCCAGGATCGCCTTGACGTCGAGGTTGAAGGCCAGCGAGCCGCAGACCATGGCGCGGTCCGTCGCCGGGTCGAGCGGCGGGATGCCCAGATCGGCGAAGACCTTGCCCGTGGCGATGTTGTCGGTGATCCGCCCCATCTGCGGCGTGGGGGCGCGGGTGGTCGTCGGGTAGTAGTGCAGCTTGCCCTCGACCAGCTCGCCGATCAGCGGGTCCTCGGGCAGCGCGGTGATCAGGTCGCGGCCATAGGTCAGCTCCTCGGTCTCGCGGCAGGTGTGCATGACGATGACCTGCTCGAACTTCTCCCAGGTCTCGGGGTCGCGCAGCAGGGCGGCGAAGGGCGCGATGCCGGTGCCGGTGGCCAGCATCCACAGCCGCTTGCCCGGCAGCAGCGCGTCGAGGACCAGCGTGCCCACGGGCTTGGGGCGCAGGATGATCTGCTCGCCCGGACGGATATGTTGCAGGCGCGAGGGCAGCGGCCCGTCAGGGACCTTGATCGAGTAGAATTCCAGCTCGTCATCCCAGGACGGCGAGGCGATGGAATAGGCGCGCAACAGCGGCTTGCCGTTCTCGCCCATCAGCCCGATCATCACGAACTCGCCCGAGCGGAAGCGCAGGCTGCGCGGGCGGGTGCAGCGAAACGCGAACAGCCGGTCGGTGTAGTGCGTGACCGACGTGACCGTCTGCGCGTCGGGCAGCGTGGGCGTGGCTTTCGCCGCTGTGGGCATATGCTCGTTCATGCGCGCGAACCTTTCACCGTTCTGAGGGCCTGTCGGGGCCTGTCATGACACACTGCCTGCCACCATGCCGTGATGCAGGTCAAGTGCAAGGCGGCCAGAGGTCGCGCAACACAGTGGCTTGCGGCGGAATTCGTTCCGATTCCGACGAAGTGACTTGCGCCTGAAGGAACAAGGTTCCAGATATCCGGGGAAAGGAATCGCCGATGGCCGAGACACTGGACGATCTGGACCGCCGCATCCTGGGCGAGTTGCAGCGCGATGCGAGCCAGTCGCTGGACGATATCGCCCGTGCCGTGGGGTCCAGCAAGACGCCGGTCTGGAACCGCATCCGCAAGATGCGCAAGGCCGGGATCATCCTGCGCGACACAGTGCTGCTGGACCCCGAGCCGCTGGGGTTCGAGGCGTGTTTCTTCGTGCTGGTGCGCACCGCCGCGCATGAGGCCGACTGGCAGTCGCGCTTCCTCAAGGCCGTGCGCGCGCGCCCCGAAGTGCTCGAGGCGCATCGGCTGGCGGGCGATATCGACTATATCCTGAAGGTCCGCGTGCCCAATGCGCGCGCCTATGACCGTTTCTATCAGGCGCTGATCTCGGAGGTCAGCATCCATAACGTCACCGCCCTGCTGTCGATGGAGGAGATCAAGTTCACCACGGAATTGCCGCTGGTGCAGATGCGGGACTGATGCGCCCCTTTCCCGGTCGCTCCGGTTTCGGATAGGCTGGCGCCAGGCAACAGGGGAGCAACGCGATGCGCGGATGGATTGCGATGGTCGTGGTGGTGCTGGCGGCGAGCGCGGCGCAGGGTATGCAGCTGCCGCAGCTTTTCGATGTCGAGGGGGTGGCGGCGAATGATGTGCTCAATATCCGCACCGCGCCGTCTGCCGCCTCCGAGATCATCGGCGGCCTTGCCCCCGATGCGCGCGGGATCGAGGTGGTCCGGACCAACGAGGCAGGCACCTGGGGCCAGATCAATCACGGCGAGGTCGCCGCATGGGTCTCGATGCGCTACCTGGCGCCGCGCGGGGTGCATATCGACAATTACAACCTGCCCGTGGGGCTGAGCTGCTTCGGGACCGAGCCCTTCTGGTCGCTGACGCCCGAAGACGGCGCCATGGAATTCACCGAACTGGGCCGCAGCGACGACCCGGTCACGCTACCGCTGCGCATCGCGCAGGACAGCCGCGTCCCCGAGGATCTGCGCCGCATGGTGCTGATGGACGGCCCCGAGGGGCAGGCCACGGCGTTTATCTATCCGCAGACCTGCAGCGACGGGATGAGTGACCGGCTTTTCGGGCTGGCGATCGGCTTCATGCCGGGGCCAGATGCGACGCTTTACAGCGGCTGCTGCCGCCTCACTCGGTAAGCTTGTCGGGCTCGAGCGCCTCGAGCCAGCGCTCCAGCCGGGCGCGGTTCACCCCGAGGTCGGACCGCCCGAAGCGCGACCGCGCGAAGGCCAGCAGCATCGCCCCCTCGCCCGCCGGCTCGATCAGCACCGAGGTGTAGTCGGGATAGCCCATCAGCGGCGTGCGGCTGAGATAGGTCATATGCCCCGACTCCACCGACCCGGCGAGCAGGGTCGTGCCATCCGCGCGCGCCACCTCGTCGACCCGCGCGGCCAGCGCCTCGGGCGTCATCTGGTAGACGCGCGGCATCGCGTCCCCCCCCGCCATGCGGATCAGATGGAAATTCGGCGTCACGGGGCGCGAAACGAGGCGCGGATCCTCATGCCAGCGCGCGGGGTCCGAGGGCGCAAGGCGGATATAGGCCAGCACGCCGACAGCGATCAGCCCGCATGCGAGCGCTGCAAGCTTAAGCATCGCGGCCGCGCGTCCAGGCGTAGAGTGCGATCAGTTCCATCCCCACATGCGCCCCCATGATTGCCGTGGCCTCGGTCGGGTCGAGTGCGGGGCAGACCTCGACCACATCGCCGCCGACCAGCTGCACCCCCGCCAGCCCGCGCAGGATGACCGCGACCTGATTGGGGGTCAAGCCGTTCCAGACCGGCGTGCCGGTGCCCGGCGCGAAACCCGGATCGAGCGCGTCGATATCGAAGCTCAGATAGCAGGGCGCCGCGCCCACGATCTCGCGCACCCGCGCTGCGACAGCCTTGGGGCCGCTCTCATGCACGGCGAAGGCGTCGATGACATGAATGCCGAAGTAATCGGGGCATTCGGTGCGGATGCCGATCTGCACCGAGCGGGCGGTGTCGATCAGCCCCTCCTGCACGGCGCGATACATCATCGTGCCGTGATCCATGCGTGCAGGGTCATCCTCGGGCCAGAGGTCGGAATGCGCGTCGAACTGCACCAGCGCCAACGGCCCGAAGCGCGCGGCAAAGGCGCGCAGGATCGGCAGGGTGATGAAATGATCGCCCCCAAGCGTCAGCACCCCTGCGCCTGCATCGAGGATCGTGGCGATATGCGCCTGCAGCGCGGCGGGAAACTGCGCCAGATGGCCGGGATCATAGGCCAGATCGCCATAGTCGATCACCGCGCAGGCCGAAAGCGGATCGAACCCCCAGCCATAGATCGGCAGCGAGGGCTGCTGCGCACTCGCCGCGCGGATCGCGCGCGGGCCGAAGCGCGTGCCGGGCCGGTGCGAGGTGGCTTGATCGAAGCACACCCCCGTCACGGCCAGATCGGCCCCCGACAGGTCCTTGGTCAGCCTGCGGCGCAGGAAGGACGGCACACCGCCAAAGGTGTTCTCGAAGGACAGACCGTGCAGGGTTTCGCGGGTCAACGCGGTATCGACCTCGTGGCCGGGGGGTTCAAGTGCCATGTTGGGTGTCTCCGGTGGGCGAAGCTTGACGGGGCGGGCGGGCGGAATAGACATGGGCAGATCGGCGCGAGCGAGGCAAGCGATGCTGTATGAACCCGAAGGACTGGACCCGGCGCGCTGGCCCGACAGCTACTGGCGCGCAAGCCATTCCGGCGTGACCTGCCCGCCCCTTGCAGGCCGCGCAAAGGCCGATGTGGCGATCATCGGCGCGGGCTATGCGGGGCTGAACGCGGCGCTGGAACTGGTCGAGCAGCATGGCGCGCGCGTCATCGTGGTTGATGCCGCGCAGCCGGGCTGGGGCGCATCGGGACGCAATGGCGGGTTTTGCTGCAAGGGCGGTGCGCGGATCGAAGGCCCCGCCATTGGCCGCCGCCTCGGCGCGGGGGTTGCCGAAGAATGGGCGGCGTTCCAGCGCGCTGCCATCGAGCGCGTGCGCGACAACCTCGACCGCTACGCCATCGACGCCCAGGCGACCGAACCGGGCGAGCTGCGCCTCGCTTCCACCCCGCGCGAATGGCGTGCGATGCAGCGCGAGGGCGGCGCGGTGATGGACCCGCGCGCCCTGCGCGAGGCGGGGTTCGACACGGCGGTCTATCACGGCGGCATCCTCGGCGGTCCCGAGGAGGGCTTCGGCCTGCACCCCTACGCCTATGTCACCGGGCTCGCAGGCGCGGCGCTGGATGCGGGCGTCACGATCCATGGCGACAGCCCCGTCACCCGCCTCGACCCCGCGCCCGGCGGCTGGGTGCTGCGCACGGCAGGGGGCGAGCTTCACGCGCCCCGCGTGCTGATCGCCACCAATGGCTATAGCGACGAGCGCCTGCCGCGCTGGCTGTCGCGCCGCATTCTGCCCGCGATTTCCAACATCATGGTCACCCGCCCGCTGACCGGCGACGAGATCCAGGCGCAGGGCTGGACACGGCAGGTCATGGCCTATGACGAACGGCTGATGCTGCATTACTTCCGGCTCCTGCCCGACAATCGCTTCCTGTTCGGCGCGCGCGGCGGGCTCTCGTTCCGCCCCGCCTCGGTCGCCGCCTTTGCCCGCCGGTCGCGGGCCGAGTTCGACATGATCTTCCCCGCCTTCCGCAATGCGGAAACCGAGTATGAATGGAACGGCCTCGTCTGCCTGACCGCCAGTCTCGCGCCCTATATCGGGCCGGTGCCGGGGGCGGCGGGGCTGTGGCTGGCGCTGGGCTGGCATGGCAACGGCGTGGCGGCGGCGTCTGAGGGCGGGCGCGTGGCGGCGCGGGCGGTGATGGGCGCCCCCGACGCGCCCCCGGCCCTCACCCGGCGCCCGCCGCCGCGCTTCGCCCTGCCCCGCAAGCCCGCGCTGGCCGCGGGCATGGCGCTGGCGGGGCTGGTCGATGGCCGCCTCAGGCCGCGGCCCTGAGCATCCCCTCGCGTTGCAGATGCGCCCACGTCTGGTCCAGCGTCTTGCGCGCCCGGGCCACCAACTCGTCGATATCGGTGGGCGTGATCACCAGCGGCGGCGCGATGATCATCCGGTCGCCGACATGGCGCATGACCAGATCGTTGCCGAAGGAATACTCGCGGCAGATATAGCCTGCGGTCCCCGGGTCGGCGGCGAATTTCGCGCGGCTGGCCTTGTCGGGCGTCAGCGCCAGACTGCCCATCAGCCCGCGCGACACCGCCTCGCCCACCAACGGATGATCGGCCAGCGCCCCCCAGGCCTGCGCGAGATAAGGCGCGATTTCGTCACGCACGCGCGGGATGATCCCCTCCTCGTCGAGGATGCGCAGGTTCTCGAGCGCCACCGCCGCCGCGACCGGGTGGCCCGAATACGTGTAGCCGTGGTTGAACTCGTCTTGCCCGATTGTCGCCGCCACCTCGTCGCAGACGATCGAGCCGCCGATCGGCTGATAGCCCGACGAGAGCCCCTTGGCGATGGTCATGATATGCGGGCGGATGCCGTAGCTTTGCGACCCGAACCAGTGCCCCAGCCGCCCGAAGCCGGTGATCACCTCATCCGCGATCAGCAGGATGCCGTACTTGTCCACGATCCGCTGGATTTCGGGCCAGTAGCTCTCGGGTGGGATGATGACGCCCCCTGCCCCCTGCACGGGCTCGGCGATGAAGGCCGCGACGCGCTCGGGGCCAAGGGCCAGGATCGTCTCCTCAAGCTGGCGCGCCCGCGCCCGCCCGAAATCCTCCGGTGTCGCGGCCCCGCCCTCGCCCCACCAGTAAGGCTGGTCGATATGCACGATATCCGGGATCGGCAGCCCGCCCTGCGCATGCATCGCCGCCATCCCGCCAAGACTGCCGCTGCCCATGCTCGAGCCGTGATAACCATTGCGCCGTGAAATAACGATACGCCGCTCCGGCTGACCCTTCAGCGCCCAGTAATGCCGCACCATGCGCAGATTGGTGTCATTCGCCTCGGAGCCCGACCCGGCAAAGAACACATGGTTCAGATCGCCCGGCGCCAGTTCCGCCAACCGCGCGGCGAGCCGCAGCGCGGGCACATGGCTGGTCTGGAAAAACGTGTTGTAGTAGGGCAGCTCGCGCATCTGCCGCGCCGCCGCTTCCGCCAGTTCACTGCGCCCGTAGCCGATATTCACGCACCACAGCCCCGCCATGCCGTCGATCAGCTCATGCCCGTCGCTGTCGGTCAGCCGCACGCCCTCGGCCCGCGTGATGATCCGCGCGCCCTTGCGGCCCAGCTCGCCATTGGCGGTAAAGGGGTGCATGTGATGGGCCGCGTCGAGCGCCTGCAATTCGGCCGTGGGGGGCGTGTTGGTCAAGCTCATCGGGGATGCTCCTGTCGCTGTTGCGCGCAGGATACCGTCGCCGCTCGCGGCGTCAAGATAATTTGATCAAATTACTCCAGCGCCCCGAACACCCCCTCGTCCAGCCCGGCCCGGATATTCGCCACCCCCTGCGCGATATCGCCCGCGAGTGCGGCTTCCAGCGCCGCCGCGTCGCCCGCCGCCAGCGCCGCGAGTGCTGCCTTGTGATGGTCGGGCTGGTGCAGCCCGCGCGCCTGCGGGCGCTCGCAGACCACCCGCAAGGACGGCCCGAAACGCAGCCAGAGCGAGGCCGCAACCCCCTCCAGCACCTCCGAGCCCGCCTGCGCGTAAAGCGTGAAGTGGAACGCATGGTTGGCACGCAGATAGCCCGCCACATCGCCCGCCGCGATCGCCGCATCCAGCCGCGCATCGATCTCGCGCAACTGCCCCACCACGTCAGACCCCAGCCCGTCCAGCGCCTGCCGCCCCAGCCGCCCCTCGATGGCCCTGCGCGCATAACCCAGATCCTCGAGCGCCCGCAGACCCAGCCGCGGCACGACGATCCGCCGGTTGCCCTGCCATTGCAGCGCCCCCTCCGCAATCAGCCGCCGCAGCGCCTCGCGCACCGGCGTCATGCCCAGCCCCAGCGCCGTCACCAGCCCCTCGATGGTCACCGCCGATCCCGGCGCGATCTCGCCGAACAGCACCATGTCGCGCAGCCGCGCATAGGCGATCTGATGCGCGGGCACGCGGTCGGTCATTCCCATCCTGCCATTTTCTTGCCGAAAATACTCATCTTCTCCGGGCGCAGCCCGGCGCCCCCGCTTCTCAGAAGAACGCCTGCAACCCGGTCTGCGCGCGGCCCAGAATCAGCGCGTGGACATCATGCGTGCCCTCATAGGTGTTCACCGTCTCCAGGTTCACCATATGCCGGATCACCTGATACTCCTCGGAGATCCCGTTGCCGCCATGCATGTCGCGCGCGGCCCGCGCGATGTCCAGCGCCTTGCCGCAATTGTTGCGCTTGATGAGCGAAATCATCTCGGGCGCCGCCTCGGCCCCGTCCATCAGCCGGCCCACCTGCAGGGCCGCCTGCAGCCCCAGCGCGATCTCGGTCTGCATGTCGGCAAGCTTCTTCTGGAACAGCTGCGTCTGCGCGAGCGGACGCCCGAACTGCTTGCGGTCCAGCCCGTAGGCCCGCGCCGCCTGCCAGCAATGCTCTGCCGCACCCATCCCCCCCCAGGCGATGCCGTAGCGCGCGCGGTTCAGGCACCCGAACGGACCCTTCAGCCCCTCGACATGCGGCAGAAGCGCGTCCTCGCCGACCTCGACCCCGTCCATCACGATCTCGCCCGTGGTCGAGGCGCGCAAGCTCACCTTGCCGCCGATCTTGGGCGCCGACAGCCCTTTCATCCCCTTTTCCAGAACGAACCCGCGGATCTTGCCGCCATGCGCCTCGGATTTCGCCCAGACGACGAAGACATCGGCAAAGGGGCTGTTCGATATCCAGGTCTTGGAGCCTGTCAGCCGGTAGCCATCCGCCGTCTTCTCGGCCCGCGTCTTCATCCCCGCCGGATCCGACCCCGCATCCGGTTCGGTCAGCCCGAAACAGCCGATCAACTCGCCCGCGCACAGCCCGGGCAGGTATTTCTCGCGCTGCGCCTCGGTGCCGTAGGCGTAGATCGGATAGATCACCAGGCTCGATTGCACCGACATCATGCTGCGATAGCCCGAATCGACGCGCTCGATCTCGCGCGCGATCAGCCCGTAGGTCACATAGCCCGCGCCAAGGCCGCCATACGCCTCGGGCAATGTGGCGCCCAACAGCCCCGCCTGCCCCATCAGCGGGAACAGGTCCGGCGCGTCCACCTCGTCGCGAAAGGCGTCGATGACGCGCGGGGCGAGCACCTCCTGCGCGAAACCGTGGGCAGCGTCGCGCAGCATCCGCTCATCCTCGGACAGCTGGCTCTCCAGCCGCAGCGGGTCATCCCAGTCGAAGCGGCCCAGATCCGGCGCGTCGGTGGCTTTCAGGGCGGGTCTGTCAAGCGGCATGGCATCGCCTCCTTTTGCGTTGGGTCCACTATACCCAAGCCGACGCGCCAGCAAAAGCACCTGCACTGCGCCTTGCGCATTGCACCCCGCCCGACGCACTGCGATAACCAGCGCATGGCCAAGGCAGCCGCCCAGTTCACCTGCACCGAATGCGGCGCGGTCCATCGCAAATGGGCCGGGCAATGCGATGCCTGCGGGGCGTGGAACAGCATTGTCGAGGAAGCGCCCCTCAGCACCGGCCCCGGCACGCGCCCGACGCGCGGGCGCGCCATCGCGCTGGGCGCGCTGTCCGCGGCAGAGGCCCCGCCCCAGCGCGCCGCCTCGCGCATCGACGAGTTCGACCGCGTCCTGGGCGGCGGGCTGGTCGCGGCCTCGGCGATCCTTGTGGGCGGCGATCCGGGCATCGGCAAGTCGACGCTTCTGCTGCAGGCCGTCGCGGCCTTCGCGGGTCAGGGGCTCAACTGCCTCTATATCTCGGGCGAGGAGGCGGCGGCGCAGGTGCGGCTGCGCGCGGACCGGCTGGGCCTGGCGCAAGCCCCCGTCCAGCTGGGGGCCGAGACCGGGCTGCGCGACATCCTCGCCACGCTCGAGGCCACGCGCCCCGATCTGGTGGTGATCGATTCGATCCAGACCATGTGGCTTGATACCATCGACAGCGCGCCGGGCTCGGTCGCGCAGCTGCGTGCCGCAGCGCATGAGCTGGTCAGCTTCGCCAAGCGGCGTGGCGTGGCAGTCATCCTCGTGGGCCATGTCACGAAAGAGGGCCAGATCGCCGGCCCGCGCGTGATCGAGCACATGGTCGACACGGTGCTCTATTTCGAGGGCGAGCGCGGTCACCAGTTCCGCATCCTGCGCGCCGTCAAGAACCGCTTCGGTCCCGCCGACGAGATCGGCGTGTTCGAGATGACGGGCGCGGGACTGGCCGAGGTCGCCAACCCCTCGGCGCTGTTCCTGTCCGAACGCGGCACGCCCGCGCCCGGCTCGGTCGTGTTCGCGGGCATCGAGGGGACGCGCCCCATGCTGACCGAGATCCAGGCGCTGGTCGCCCCCTCGCCGCTGGGCACGCCGCGCCGCACGGTTGTCGGGCTGGACAGCGCGCGGCTCTCGACGATCCTCGCCGTGCTCGAGGCGCGCTGCGGCATCCCCTTCGCGGGCATGGACGTTTTCCTGAACGTCGCGGGGGGCATGCGCGTGCAGGAACCCGCCGCCGATCTGGCCGTGGCCTGCGCGCTCTTGTCCGCGCGCGAGGACATCGCCCTGCCCGCCGAGACGGTCGTCTTCGGCGAAATCAGCCTCTCGGGCGCGCTGCGGCCGGTCACCCAGACCGAAAACAGGTTGAAAGAGGCGCAGAAACTTGGTTTTAGCGCAGCAATCGCGCCGCGTGCGCCCAAACCCGCGGCCCCGCCGGGCCTGAAAGTGCAACAGATGCCCGATCTGGCCGAAGTGGTCGGGCAGATCTTCGGCGCAGGCTGACGCCGCCAGAAGGAGACAGGCATGGAAGGCTTTACAATCGTCGATGGCGGCGTGGCCGTGGTGATCCTCGTCTCGGGCATCCTGGCCTATTCGCGCGGCTTCCTGCGCGAGGCGATGGCGATTCTCGGCTGGGTCGCGGCGGCGGTGCTGGCCTTCATGCTTGCCCCGTCGGTGCAACCGCTGGTGCGCGAGATCCCCTTTCTGGGGGATTTCCTGGGCGACAGTTGCGAATTGACCGTGATCGCGGCCTTTGCCGCCGTCTTTGCCGTGGTGCTGGTGCTCGCGGCGCTCTTCACGCCGCTGTTCTCCTCTTTCGTGCGCAATTCGGCGCTGGGCGGGGTCGATCAGGGGATGGGCTTCCTGTTCGGGGTGGCGCGCGGCATCCTGCTGGTCGCCATCGCGCTTCTGGTCTTCGACCGCGCCGTGCCCGAAGGCTCGGTCCCGATGGTCGAGGAATCGCGCTCGGCCGGGGTCTTTGCCCAGCTTTCGGGCAATCTCGACCAGGCAGTGCCCGAAGATGCGCCGAACTGGCTCGTGCAGCGCTACGAGGAACTGGTCGCCGAGTGCAACTGAGCGCGCGCCCGATTGTGATCGTGACATTTGCGTGTCAATCGGTTAGGGCATAGCCGTGTCTTGCTGCCCAGGTCCCACGATGCTCTCCCACCCGTTCGACGATGATCGCCTGCGCGAGGAATGCGGGGTATTCGGATGTGTCGGGCTTGAAGATGCCGCGAATTTCGTGGCGCTTGGCCTGCATGCGCTGCAACATCGCGGGCAGGAAGCGGGCGGCATCATCACCCATCACCCCGAATCGGGCTTTCACTCGGCCCACCGCTTCGGGCTGGTGCGCGACAATTTCACCAAGGCGGGCGTGATCGAGGGGCTGCCGGGCAGTATCGGGATCGGCCATGTCCGCTATTCCACCGCCGGGTCCAAGGGCGCCACGCAGATCCGCGACGTCCAACCCTTCTTCGGCGAGTTCGCCATGGGCGGCGCGGCGATCGCGCATAACGGCAACATCACCAATGCCGAGGCGATCCGCCGCGAGTTGATCGACCGCGGTTCGATCTTCCAGTCGGCCTCGGACAGCGAATGCCTGATCCATCTGATGGCGCGCTCTTACCAGAAGACCATCCCCGAACGGATGAAGGACGCGCTGCGCCGCGCCGAGGGCGCGTTTTCCGTGGTCGCCATGACGCGCTCGAAGCTGATCGGCGTGCGCGACCCGCTGGGTGTGCGCCCGCTGGTGCTGGGGCAGCTGGGCCGCGGCTGGGTTCTGGCCTCCGAGACCTGCGCGCTCGACATCATTGGCGCCGATTTCGTCCGCGAGATCGATCCCGGCGAGATGGTGATCATCACTGCCGCCGGGGTCGAGACGATGCGCCCCTTCGGCCCCGAGAAATCGCGCTTCTGCATCTTCGAGCATGTCTATTTCTCGCGCCCCGACAGCTTCTACGGGGGCCGGTCGGTCTATGAGACGCGCCGCGCCATTGGCGTGGAACTGGCGCGCGAAGCGCCCGTCGAGGCCGATCTGGTCTGCCCCGTGCCCGACAGCGGCACCCCTGCCGCCATCGGCTTCAGCCAGGAATCGGGCATTCCCTTCGCGCTGGGGATCACCCGCAACCAGTATATGGGCCGTACTTTCATCGAGCCCAGCCAGCAGATCCGCTCGATGGGCGTGCGGCTGAAGCTCAATGTCACCCGCGCGCTGATCCGCGGCAAGCGGATCGTGCTGGTGGACGATTCGGTGGTGCGCGGGACCACGAGCCAGAAGATCAAGGAAATGATCCTGGAGGCGGGCGCGGCGGAAGTGCATTTCCGCATCGCCTCGCCGCCCACGGCCTGGCCGTGCTTCTACGGGGTGGACACGCCCGAACGCGAGAAGCTTTTGGCCGCGCAGATGACCGAGGACGAGATGCGCGACTATATCGGAGTCGATTCGCTGCGCTTCGTCACGCTGGACGGGCTCTATCGCGCCGTGGGCGAGAGCGCGGGCCGCGACCGCGACTGCCCGCAATACTGCGATGCGTGTTTTTCGGGCGACTACCCGGTCGCGCCGCATGACATGCTCGAGCGCGGCTTCACCCCCAAGGCGGCGGAATAGCCCCGGCCCCGGGTCGGGGCCTGCAGGCATCTTCCTTCCCCCGCGTCGCCCCCGTCCGGGCAGCGCGCGAGGGTGGGTGGGTGGGCGCGCCGTCCGGACGGGGGCGACGCGGGGACATGAAAAAGGCGGCCCGCAAGGCCGCCTGTTCCGATCTTTCCTGAAGGGGTGCTCAGCCCTGAGTGGCGCTCGTCACGTCGACCGAGACGCCCGGCCCCATGGTCGAGGACAGCGACACCTTCTTCAGATACGCCCCTTTCGCCCCGCTGGGCTTGGCGCGGCTCACGGCCTCGACGAATGCGCGGACATTCTCGGCCAGCTGCGCAGGCTCGAACGAGACCTTGCCGATCCCGGCATGGATCACGCCCGCCTTCTCGACCTTGAACTGCACCTGACCGCCCTTGGCGCTTTTCACCGCCTCGCCGACATCCATCGTCACCGTGCCCACTTTGGGGTTCGGCATCAGGTTGCGCGGCCCGAGGATCTTGCCCAGCCGCCCGACGATGGGCATCATGTCGGGCGTCGCGATGCAGCGGTCGAACTCGATCTTGCCCGACTGAATGGTCTCCATCAGATCTTCGGCGCCGACGATGTCCGCCCCCGCTTCCTTCGCCTCGTCCGCCTTGGGACCACGCGCGAAGACGGCGACGCGCACCGTCTTGCCGGTGCCGTTGGGCAGGGTCACCACGCCGCGCACCATCTGGTCGGCATGACGCGGGTCAACACCCAGATTCATCGCGATCTCGATCGTCTCGTCGAATTTCGCCGAGGCGTTCGACTTGATCAGCGCCAGCGCATCCTCGACCGAGATATTTTCCCGACCGGCGAAGGCCTCGCGGGCGGCCTTGGTCCGTTTTCCGAGTTTTGCCATGATCTTACCCCTTCACCTCGATGCCGATCGACCGGGCGGACCCGGCGATGATCTGCATGGCCGCCTCGACGCTGTTGGCGTTGAGATCCTTCATCTTCGCCTCGGCGATCTCGCGCACCTGCTTGGTGGTCACGGTGCCGGCGACCGAACGGCCCGGCGCCTCGGAGCCGCGCGCGCGGTTGCGCTTGCCCTGCGGCTTGAGCCCCGCAGCCCGCTTGAGGTACCACGACGCCGGCGGCGTCTTGAGGTCCATCGTGAAGGACTTGTCCTGGTAATAGGTGATCACGCAGGGGATCGGTGCGCCCGGCTCCAGCTCGGCGGTGCGGGCGTTGAATTCCTTGGTGAACATCATGATGTTGATGCCGCGCTGACCCAGCGCGGGGCCGACAGGGGGGGACGGGGTCGCCTTGCCTGCCGGGATCTGCAGCTTCAGCTGCCCGACTACTTTCTTGGCCATCTGGCCTCTCCTTCTTCACCTGGCCCCGGCGCACGCGTGCGGCAGGGCTCGTTGCGGTTGAGTGGTCCGGCCTTGCCCGGGCGCGCCCGGCAGCCTCCCACGATGCTCACGTCAGCCGTCCTTGGACACCTGCGTGAATTCCAGATCGACCGGCGTCGCGCGGCCGAAGATGGATACCATCACCTTCAGCCGGGCCGCGCCCTCGTCGACTTCCTCGACCGTGCCCGAGAACCCCTCGAACGGGCCGTCATTGACCTTGACCTGCTCGCCGATCTCGAAATGGACCAGCGTGCGCGGGGCTTCCTCGCCCTCCTGCACGCGGTTGAGGATGGCGTTCACTTCATCATCGCGCATCGGCATCGGCTTGCCCTGCGTGCCCAGAAACCCTGTCACGCGGTTGATCGAGTTGATCAGATGGTAGCCCTTGGGCGACATCTCCATGCGCACCAGCACATAGCCGGGCATGAAGCGCCGCTCGGTCGTCACCTTCTTGCCGCGCCGCACCTCGATCACATCCTCGGTCGGGACCAGCACTTCCTCGATCTGTTCTTCCAGCCCGCCCTCGGCGACGGCAGTGCGAATGGCCTCGGCCACCTTCTTCTCGAAATTCGAAAGCACGCTTACCGAATACCAGCGCATGGCCATGATGCTTCGCTTCCTGTTCGCTGCCGACCGGGCACCTTGACGCGTGCAGCCATGCCGGAGGGTAAAACTATTCAGCGCACCGAGTCGGTGCGCCTTCGAGCGCGCTCATACCCCGGGCGTCTGCGGTTTTCAAGCCCTGCGGGCACCCCGGTCAGAGCCGCGACAACCGGCCCTTGTTGCGGGCAATGTCGCGGTAGTTCCACTGCACGGCGCGCGATGTGTCCAGCCAGCGGGCCAGCGCCTGCGCGTCGATCTCGGCCACGTCGTTGAAAAACACCGAGGCATCCCGGAACCGCCTGCCGATCACGTTCAGCGCCGGTTCATCGAAATCCGCCCCGCTCCAGAACATCAGCCGGATGCCGGGCTTCTGCCGGGAGTAGCCCACCACCGGGTTGCCGTCCAGAAACCAGACCGGATGGC
>PXES01000150.1 GCA_003564655.1 Paracoccaceae bacterium | reverse complement strand
TCTGGTCGGGGGTTTTCTTCGGGCTGCACCGGCTTTTGACAGGGGCCGTGATCATCGCGATGCTCTGGCTCGCCGTGCTGGCCACGACGCTTGCCTTCTGGACCCATGACACGGTCGCGGCGCTGATGATGGTGCCCTATCTGGTCTGGGGCACCTACGCGCTGGCCCTGAACATCTCGGTCTGGCTGCGCAATCGTCACCGGACCGTCGCCGCGCACTGACGCGGGAAAGGCGACGACCGCCGCATCCGACGCGCAGTCGAGACTCCCGTGATGCCCACGCCCGGGCCAGATGCCACCTTCACCACCCGGCTGCCAGCTGCCCGCCGGTTGCCCGCCGTGTCAGCCGGGAACATCCGCGGCGGGGCCGTCCCGCACCCATCGCTCGAGCATCGTGATGGCCGAGGGTGCATCGCCGAAGATCAGGTCCACGTCGGCGATACGCTGGATGTCCTCCGCTGCAAGATCACCGCCGCGGGCAACGCCGATGATCGCTTCCGGCAAGACAAGGCGCATACTCAGGACGGCCTGCACCAGTTCGGGCAACCGCTCGCCCGTGCTCAGCGAAAGGCCGATGACCCGTGGCCGGGTCCGCGTGACATGGTCAAGAAGGCGGGGCTGATCGAGACCCAGTTGCAGGTCGATGTCCCAGCCGGCCTCGCGGAACATGTCCGCGGCCACCGTGACGCCGACGCCATGCTGCTCGCCCGGGACCGAGGCAAAGAGAGCAGCGCGACGCGCGTTCAGCGGCGGGTTGACGATCCGCGAACCGCGCAAGGCGCGCATAAGTGCGTAGAGGGCGCCGGCCCCGATGGTCACCTGAAGCGGCGTAAGCCTGTCGTCTTCCCAGCGCTCGCCCAGCAGGCGTGCCGCCGCTCCGATATAGCCGAGATAGACCTCCTCGATCGTCGCGCCCTCATCGCGGCGCGCGGTAATGAAGGCCAGGGCACTGCGATGCTGATCGGGCTGCAGTAGCAGATCGCAGAAGGCGGACACGCGCTCGGGGCCGATCTGGGCGCGATTGGCAGGAGCCCGCGCCGCCACAGTATCGGCCACGCGCAAGACCACCTGCCGCGCGAACCCCTCCAGAACCTCTGATGGCAGCACCCGGCGTTTCTCGTCGAACAGGCGTGCCGTGTGTTCGAATACCTGCGGATCTATGGATGTGGCCATCTTGTTCATGAATTGAGTCCCCCCCGCCCCAAGCCTAACCGACCGCACCCGTCCTGCAATGCGGAAATCACGCAGCGGTGCATTTTTGGCCCCCATGATCGCGGTGTGACCCGGCTGGGCCGGTGGTCTCTCCCGCCGCATTCTCCATTCACGGGTTGCGCCACGCGGGCGGGTGTCGAGCCCAAAAATGGGAGAAATGCCTGCTTCAGAATATCAACTGCGCCGGGCGTGCTGTCCACAAGGAGACAATTTCGGTCGCGCTTGTCACCTATGTTCGTGCTATCGAGGAAGCGTCGGCAAGATCGAAGCAGGATGGGCGCGGTCGACAGAAGGTCGTCCCATGCCAGTGCCAGATACGCCGCAGTGGATCCCCGCAAACTGACTGTCCGCCGCTAATGACAGGATCGACAGGGTCGGCTTTGGCCGATGGCCTTTTCGCCGAATGGCGTGGCCAGTAGCTGCCGCTCGCGCCACAGGCGGCATATGGGCATGTTCAACCGTTCCAGGGTACCTGCCCAGGATTGCTCAGGTCATAGCCACCGAGACCCTCGGCGCGGCGGGCGAAGGTGTAAGTGCGCGCACAGGTCAGAAGGATCTGAATGCGGGGCTCGAAATAGTCGCGCCGGTCAGATCCAGCGTGCCGATCACAGTGCCCTGCTGCCCGATGGTGAGCGACACGCCCCGCGCATCGGATCGCGCCGTGATCGCGCGATTGTCCGTGCGGCCATCAAGGTTCGACACTATGCCGCCTTGCACATCCAGCGTGAATGCCTCGGTGGAGGCGTGGCTCGCGAAGATCCCCTGCGTGCCACCAGATACGGTTGCGCCTTCGCTTGCGACATAAATGATGATCCGGGTTTCCCCAGACCCCTCATTATGGGCCTCGATCCCGCTTTCACTCTCGCCCAGAACGCCCGACGCATCGGGGGCGCCGGTAATGAATAGGCCGCCGCTGGCGAGTGTCCGCGCGCGGATGCCGCTTTCGCCCCCCTGCAAATCCCCGACCGTCAGTGTTGTTGCGCCTGCCATTCTTTCATTTACCGCGCGTATGCCAGCGCCATCCGCGCCACCACGAATGCTGCCCGCCATGGTAGTGATGATCATGTCGGTGCCGCCAGGGCCGACAGCCTGGGTGATGGCATCAATCCCGAATCTGGTGCCGAACACATCTGCCGTGGTGATCGACAGCGTGGCGGGCCCGTCCAGGGAAACCGCCTTTTGCTCTGCCTTGATGCCAGCGCCCTCGGGACTGACCAATGCGCCTGCAGTGGTATCCAGCGTGACAGAGGCGCCGGTGTCGCCCGACCCCGAATGGGTCACTTCCAGCGCGGTGCTGCGCGCGGTCATGGCGTTGAACGTGTCGTGGATATCGACAGTCTCGCCGACCTGCGCGGACGTGCTGATGACAAAATTTCGGTTGTCATCGCCGACCGGGGCGCTGCCTGCCGTGGTGTCGACAGTGATGTTCGCGCTGGTCGCGGCACTGGCTCCATAGTCTCGGACAATAAACTCACCGCTGAACTCACCCGTCAACGCTGTAATGTTGGCGGATCCGGACCGAGAGACGCGTTCCTCCAGCCCCAAGACACGGATCACCAAACCGGCCGATCCATTGGCCGTTCAGATCGACCAGCGCTGCCCGGTTCTCGGTCAGGGCAAGCGTCTCGGTCTCGAACCGCCCCATCTGAGACGCCGAGGCCGCTTTTGCATCGACAGCTCTGCCACCCACGACCTGGCGCATGACCGGATCGAAGGCCAGATGGTCAGCTTCGTTCACATCCTCGCCACGGTCCGACGAAGACACAGAATTCGCCATCGGAAATGTCGATATCGACAGCCTTGATCACAACGACCGCGCCGCAGGATTTGCGCAGCCCCTGCAGCTTCACATCCGCCATTGCCCTACTCCGCTGCCTGTGACGGTGCAGTCACGGTCAGGCGTCCGTCTTCCATGACCTCAACTGGTTCAGGATCGAGGATCACCCCCCTGAACTGCCCGTCCGCCGCCTTGTCGGCAAAGCCCATGATGCGCAGGCCGTCGGCGGTTTCCACGATGCGCGCAGCATAGCGGCGGCAGGGCAGGGCCCCGTCCAGAAACGGCCCTGGCGCGATGGTCCAGGGGCCGCGCGGCTCGTCGGCCATCAGGTAATGCGTGCCTGTGACCGGTCCGCCCGGAATGGCATCCGCCTGCGTTTTCGAGAAATGCTCGGCGGCCGTGCAGAACAGGCAATACCACCGCCCCGCGATTTCCAGAACCTGCGGCCCTTCCATCTGGCCATAGCCGCCGATGAATACGGGATCCTGCAAGCACCATGTCATCAGATCATCCGAGGTCGCAAGGCCGATGGCCCCGCCAGCATTGGGTTCGGCGATCCCAGGCGCGCGGGCGGTGAAATACATCAGCCAGCCATCGCCATCCGGATCGCGCATCACCCAGGGGTCGCGCATCGCGCGGTCATGCCAGAAGCCCCGTGCGTGATCTGCCTCATAGGCGCGCGCTACCGGGCCGGTCAGATCGAGGCACAGCCCGTCTCCTACCCGTTTCCAGGTGTGCAGGTCCTGCGAGGTGGCGTGCCCGATGCGCTGATAGAGCCCTTCATCGGCGCGTGACGTGCCCGTGTAGAACAGGTGCCAGAGCCCCGCATCGTCGCGCACGACAGAGCCTGTCCAGGTGGTGTAATCATCCCAGGCCGGCCCGTCCGAGGGCGCAAGGCAGGTGCCCAGGTGATCCCAGTTGACCGGATCGTCGCTGATCGCATGACCCTGCGTGACGTTGAAATGGCGCAGTTCGGGGTTGATCAGGGATTTGTCGGCCTTCAGGAAAAACACATGCCATTTGTCGCCGTCATGGGCATACCAGCTATCCCAGACCCATTGTTTCGCAAGTGCCAGAACCATGGCTTCTATCCTTTCACACCAGTTGACGCGATGGACGTGCTGGACGCGATGAAGGCGCGCTGCAGGGCAAGATAGAAGCCCAGCACCGGCACGGTGATCATGGGCAGATAGGCCATGACCTCGCCCCAAGCGATATTGAGTTGGAAGAAATATTGCAGCCCGACCATCACCGGGCGGTATTGTTCCTGCCTTGCCACTTCCAGCAGCCCGTCTATCCCATGCCCAACCTTCGCTCCGATGCGAAGCTGCTCGGTTTTCTCATCGGGAGACAGGATTATCCGCTGCGTCGGGATGCCGGTCCGGAGGTTCTGGATCTGGGCCGTGAGCAGCCTCAGCTGCGCGTTGTGCCGGGGCGTGAAAAGCTGGGTCAGGAAAACGATAAGGAGGGAGAACGTCGAATTCATCTTTCCAGGCTCCATCACGGCGTTTAAAAAATGTTGCCATTTCAGCATGATGGGCCTCGCTTGCATTTTGGCACCCCGCTCAGGAAGGCCAAAAACGCTAGGGCCTGATTGTGGCCGCGAAAAATCCGAACGTGGGATGTGTTGGGACCTTTGCGCGTGTTTCGCTGCCAGTCGCAACTGAACCAATTGGCGATTCAAGATAACCGTTATATAAATAAAAACAATAGCTTAAATGGCAGAGGGCGTCCGGTTTCAGATCCATCCCCTCCGTGCCATGGGTGAAAGGACTGCGTTGATGGGGGCGGGCGTCGTGGTCGGGCTGCGCGCCCGACCGTGGGCGCGGCGAGCGGCGGCCATCGTCCTCCTCGCACTCACCATCGCCCTCGTTCGCGGTCCTGCTCGAACCCGTGGCGCAGGACCGCTCAGTCCTCAACCTCCGTCGCACGGCCGAGCACGCGGGCCGCGCCGCCGAACGGCTGGAAACCCTGGAGCGCAACGATGCCATCCACCGCCAGATGCTGGACGCGGCCGCGCGCCGCCCTCGCAGCTGCGATGAACTTCTTGACCGGCTGCGTGGGGGTGAGTGCTGACGCCCCGCCCAGCTCCTGGCCGCCGGTGGTCGAGTACAGCCAAGCCGGACAAGCGCGTTTGGCAGCGGAGGTTGCGGCATTGCCCGAGAGGACGCTGATCCCGGGCTGGCTCGCCGATTATGCCGTCCTGCGTGATGAGGCGTGGGGATGTAAGTGAACGACAGGCCAGACCACAGCCGGGAAGCACCCAATGCCTCGACCAAAGCAACAAACGCAGCCCGCTTCACGGATTTACTTTTTCAAAGAGCCAAAGCGCTTCGCTGCACCAAGAGCATGGCACCCCGAATGCGCCATGTCTCGTCTCGAAATAGGGACATCTGTGCAACTGATCCGCAGCCACTTCATCCATTGGCATAGCGAGAACCCCGAACCTTTCACCATCACCATGATATCCCCGGTCGTCTCAGACGCTGTAGCCGTCGCTGAGCAACTTGACTAAATAGATATGCTTATATAATGAGTATATGAGTAATGGAGGCGCGTCGTTCTGGGAAGAGAAGTCATGGAGTCTCAGAACAAGATCATCGCTGTATCAGCGCTGGCGCTGATCGCGGCGGGTAGCTTGCGGTTCTGGCCCTAATCGTCCTGGTGCCAGAGGTGTCACTGTGGCTGCCCAGTGTGACGCGATGACGACCTTGCCCGATACGTGTAAAGGACAGCAAATGCCCGGCGGCGATCGTGTGGATGCCAACAGACTGTCCAACAGGTTCGGCGTATGCGGTGACAGCATAATCGCCTCGGCCAAGTTGCGAACTGCGCCGATCTTCATCGGCAAGCCCTTCGCAGCCATGTCGGTCTTTTCCTCGGCTCAGTCCGCGGTTCGATCGCCCGAGAGCTATCCTAAGCTCGGTTCCGGAGATCTGATTCACGCCACCAGTGACGGGATCATGGCCAACCCTGACGTGCCTGCGGCGGGTGCGCAAAGCCTGTGCGACGCTTGGGATGCCGCTATCGCAGGTGTGCCGGCTGCCGACCACGCCGACGATCATCCCGCCCATCCAGGATCGCTTGTGGGGGATCGCACATGAGCGTAGCGGAAAATACACTGCCAGAGGGGCCTCTGATCGCCTGGTATGGCGATGATTTCACTGGATCTGCCGCAGTTATGGAGGTGTTGACCTTCGCCGGCCTGCCGTCTGTCCTTTTCCTGGACATACCGACACCAGAACAACTCGCACTTTTTCCAAACATGCGCGGCATCGGGATCGCTAGCACGGCCCGCTCGCGCAGCCCCGCCTGGATGGAGCGCCATTTGCCCCGCGCCTTCGCATGGCTGGCCGACCGGAAGGCGTCGATTGCGCATTACAAGGTGTGCTCAACCCTCGATTCCGCTCCGGATACAGGTTCTATCGGCAAGGCGATTGATCTTGCTGCGCCGTACTTTGACGGCTGGATTCCCTGCACCATCGCCGCACCCGCGATCCGGCGCTATCAGGCTTTCGGCCATCTGTTTGCCGGGGCACCGGAAGGCGTGTTCCGCCTAGACCGTCATCCGGTCATGGCACGCCACCCGGTGACGCCGATGGCAGAATCGGATGTTGCGCGGCACCTCGCGGCGCAAACTGACCGTCTGATAGGATTGATTGACCTCGAAGCGCTCGCGGATGACCCCGATGAACGTCTCGCGTGCCTGTGCAGCGACGGTGCCGAAATCATATCCCTCGACACCGTCAGCGCGGCCGATGAGGCCCGTGTGGGAAAACTGATCTGGGACAATCGCGGCGAAGGACTGTTTGCCGTCGGATCGCAGGGTCTGGAATATGCACTTGTGTCCCATTGGCGACAGGCGGGGCTTCTGGGTCCAGGGACTGAAAACGAGTCAGTCGGCGCGGCCGAGCGCATGATCACCGTGTCGGGTTCGGTGTCGCCAGTCACCGCCGCACAGATCGACTGGGCCGAAAGCCACGGTTTTGCACCGATCCGCCTCGACGTTGCGGGAGTCATCCGGGGCGATGCCGAAGCGGCGCAGACTGCGATAACGTCCGCGCTCGACGCTCTGAACAGCGGTCTGGACCCGGTGATTTTCAGCGCGCGGGGACCGGATGATCCGGCCCTTCCGGCGATGCGTGCCGCTGTTGACGCCCGCGGCATCACCACCGAGGCCGCCAATGCCTTGATCGGAAAGTCCCTCGGTCAGATCCTCGCGGCACTGCTGGAACACACAGGTGTCCGGCGCGCCGTGATTTCTGGCGGCGACACGTCCGGATATGCCACCGGCGAACTCGACATCTTTGCCCTCACGGCACTGGCCCCGACAGTCCCGGGCGCTGCGCTGCTTGAGGCGCATTCCGAAACCCCGCGTTTCGACGGTCTACAACTGGCCCTGAAAGGCGGCCAGATGGGAAGCCCCAATTACTTGGGCTGGATCAAACGAGGCGGTGGAGTCGCCATAGAAGGAGGATCGGCATGACGAAGATCGCATTGCGCGGTGCGGGCGGAAGAACGACATGAGAAAAATCCAAGAAGGGAAGGACATAACGATCACACGCCAGATCGGGGTCGCTGTCATGGTACCGGCCTTGGCGGTCATCCTGGTCCAATTCGCTGTCCTGCTGCTGCTTCTCGACTTGCCCGGAGTGACCGGGGTTCTGCGATGAGCGGCGCATTGACTGGCAAGGCCGCGTTGATCACCGGTGCGACCAGTGGGATAGGCTTGGCAACTGCACGCCTGTTCGCTGCAGAGGGTGCCCAAGTGGCACTTGTCGCACGCAAGGGGGCGGCGGATTTGGCGGCACAGCTTGGCTCCGCGCATATCGGGCTCGACTGCGATGTAGGTGAGCGCGCACAAGTCTTTGCCATGGCGGAACGTACGGCATCGGAATTTGGCGGTCTCGACATTGTGTTTGCCAACGCGGGCATCGCGCTGCACCGGCCATTCCTTGAATGGGCCGAAGACGAGGTCGATAGGATCTTCGCAGTGAATGCAAAGGGGCAGTTCTATACCGCGCAAGCATGCGCGCCGTATATTCGGGACGGCGGAGCTATCCTGCTGACGGGCTCGGTCGCGGCACATATGGGACAGCCTGGCATGGCTGTCTATGCCGCCTCGAAGGCTGTTTCTCGATCCTTGGCGGAATGTCTGTCCGCAGATCTCGTCGATCGCCGCATTCGCGTCCTGTGTCTGACACCGGGACCGACCGAGACACAGATTTTCGCAAAAAGTGGTGTGGGGGTGGACGAGGCGCGGCACAGACTCGCGGAAGCAGCCGCCTCCGTCCCACTTGGCCGTCCTGGCACGGCAGATGAATTGGCTCAGGCTGCCCTGTTCCTTGCCAGTGACGCATCACGATTTCTGCTCGGCACCGAACTTGTTGTTGACGGCGGCAAGTCCCGTGTCCGCGCACAGCGAACCGGCGATACTGGTAAACCGAGCAAACCGCCCCATTCCTAGCTTAAAGGGAGGACTCCATGATCGATCGCCCCATAGACCCTAGAACGGCGCGGCGTCCTGAAAGTCGCCACGGCTCTTGGCACGCTCGCCGTATCTGGAAATCAACAAGATGATCCGGCACGTGGCACTCTTTCGGTTCCGGGAAGATCTGGACAAGGTGTATATCGACGAGTTGATGCATCTGTTCACGTCACTGGAAGGGAAAATCGCAGGGCTGAAATCTGTTGCAGCAGGGGAGAACGTAACCTCTGAACCCCTTACACAAGGGTTTCGGCACGGCATCGTGATGGAATTCGACACGCCTGCCCATCTTGAAACATATTTGTCCCACCCGCTGCACTTGCCCATTGCGGGAAAAGTAATCGAGGCGTTGGCCACCAATGCAGAGCAGGACATCGTCGTCTTCGACATCCAAATGGATCCTGCCATGCGTTCAGCGGGCCATTCGACGTGACGCTCCCCACCAGTTGATCATGATGGCAGGGACAGACAAGTTCTGCCGGCATGGCCGAGGGCTCAATCGCGCGCGCCTCTACAAGTCCGCCGGTCGACCTCTGCCCCGCAGGTTACGATCGCTATCGAAACGCGCGCGGATCATCAATGGGATCAACAGGACCAATACAGTTTCAAAGTGGCCAACGCACGCATTTCCATGTTGGCGGCAGAGCCAGGAAGGCCAGCCCACTACCTCGCGACCACATGGTTCTCCATTCTATCACAGATCAGTCTATTGGCCCCATTTTCGCGACCAAATCGTGGTTTTGCAGCGTCAGAATCAGTTTGCCAACCCGGTCAGACTATGCTTATCATCTCATATGATATGTTGAAGGGGTCAGCTTTGACAAGAATTACTCTGCCTGATCGAGCCAAAGAGCCGCTTGTGAAGCGCAAGCTTTACCAAGATGTCATGGTGCGGATCGTCGATTTGATCCGCACCGAGGGTTACGGCGTCGCCGACTATCTACCATCGGAGCGCGAACTCATGGACTATTTTGGTGTCGGTCGACCCGCGGTACGCGAGGCGTTGCAAAACCTGCATTGGATGGGGTTGATCACCATCAATCACGGCGAACGCGCCAAGATTGCGGAGCCGAGCTTCAGTAACCTTCTGGGCACCATGTCGCTTGCCACCAACCACATACTGGCGAATTCAGCCAAGAGCTTACAAGAGTTGAAGGACGCGCGGCTGTTGTTCGAGGGGCGGATGGTTCGTATTGCGGCAGAGCATGCTCAGCTGTCCGATATCGCCAAGCTGAACGACCTCGTAGACGCGCAGGAGCGCCAAGTCGAGGATACGTCGGAGTTCTTGCGGTACGACATGTTATTTCATCGTGAAATCGCCCGGATGACCGGAAACGGGCTGTATAGCGCATTGAGTGAGGCGATGATCGGATGGCTGGCGGAATTCTATCGCGACCTGGTGCGCGCGCCCGGAGCCGAGCATGTAACCCTGGCCGAACACAGAGAAATCATCGAGGCGCTGGCAGCGAATGATCCCGACGCGGCAGAGCGTCGGATGGAAAACCACCTGACCCGTGCAAGCGGGCTGTATCAGCAGACATCCGGCGCTGGGGACACGAGTCAGAAAGTCGGCTGACGCTTAGGCTGTCAGCCATTTCAAAGGGGGAGGGGATGCAGCAACCGGACACGGGCGCTGTCGGCACAGAGGTGCCCGGCGAAGCGCTATCATGGTATGAGCACCAGGCATGGAGGTTCGCTGTTGGGGGCGGTGCCCTGCGGTACGTAAGCTATGCTGGGGTCGAGATTGTCAGGGCCATCGCCTTCCTCTCTCGCGATGCATATTGGGGCGTTAACTCCGCGACCGTCGGTGACGCTGATGTCGATGCATCAGCGGATGGATTGACGCTCCGTTGGCCACTGCAATTCGGAACCGCGCTGTCGCTCGAATGCGGCGTTTCGGTCGCCGGGGACACGCTGCGCATGTGGGTTTCGGGTAAGGTGCGCGCGGAACTGCGCACATCGCGGACCGGTTTCGTTGTTCTGCATCCGATCGACACGCTTGCCGGGAAGCAAGTCGTTCTGGACACGCCAGAGGCCGCAGGGCAAGCGATGATGATTGCGCGGGAGGTCAACCCGGCACAGCCGATCAAGAACATTCGCGCCCTTCATTTCGACCATGGCCCGAGGGTTACGATTGCGTTTCAAGCTGACCAACCTTTCGAAATGGAAGACCAGCGAAACTGGACGGATGCGTCCTTCAAGACCTACTTTCGGCCCTTGGCGCTTCCGTTTCCCTATACATTGCATGCGGGCGACACGCTGGAACAGTCCGTCCGTGTCGATGTCACTGGCACCGCGGCGCGCGCGCATGTGACGGATGATCCGGAGCCCGCGCCCGCGATGGTTTCGGTGCCCTCGATGGGACTTGTCTGGCTTGATGACGAGCCGGCGCCCGATGATCTGACGCCGCTTGGCGGGCTCGCCCCGGACTGGATCGCGGCACAACTGGATCTGCGAAGCCCCAAGGTCATCGCGCGCGCCCGGCAGGCTTCCGAAATTGCCCGACAGCTTGGCGCCGCGCTGCGTTTGCGACTGATCCTTGACGATGCAGGCGCACCTGACGCGGCATTGCGCGCCGTGGCGGAAGCCGCCGGGCCGGTCGAGGCAGTGCACGCGCTGCCCGCTGCTTTCCTGCACAGCTATCAACCCGATGGCCAATGGCCAGACGGGATGTCTTGCGCGCAAGCGCAGGAGGCCGCGCGCGCCGCGTTCCCCGGGGCGGACATCCAAGCAGGCATGCTGACCTTTTTCCCGGAGTTCAACCGCCACCGCCCGCAAGGAGACTACGACGCGGTCAGCTTCGGGACCGCGGCTATCGTGCATGATGCTGATGACCTGTCCGTAATGGAAACACTGCAGGCGCTGCCCGATGTGATCGCAACAGCCCATGCCAGCGCCACCGGGAAGCCTGTGGATATCGGACTGGCGACGCTGGGCTTATGGGCCAACCCCTATGGCGGAAAGCTCGTCGACAACCCGCAATGGCAGCGCTGTCCGCTGGCGAAGGAAGACCCGCGTATTCGCGGGCTGTTTGGCGCGGCATGGCTGGTGGGCTATCTCTCCCATGCGGGCGCGGCGCATGTCCGGTCGGTCGGGGTTGGCACCATTTCGGGCGCGCTGGGGCTGCTTTCAGAAGACGGCTCTCTGCGCCCATTGGCCCATGTTCTACCGGCCTTGCGTGCTTTGGGGCAGAGGGTCACCTGCCTGCCGCCTCAAACCGAGCAGGGCTGGGCCGCGATCATGGGACCGGGTCGCGCGCTGGTTGCCAACATCACCCCGGACCCGGTGTCGGTGACGCTGCCAGGGTCGCGCATCGTTGCGGCACGACTGCTGGACGCGGAACACGCCCCCGAAGCAGCGCAGAGTCCGGACTGGATATTGCAGAAAGGTGGCGTCATGGACGGCGCGATCCCCCTGCCAAGCTATGCCATCGCCTTGCTTGAACGGGAGGAAAGCTGATGTCCCGACAGTTCCGAGGCGCGGTTATTGGCTGCGGTTTCTTTTCCCAGAACCACCTGCATGCATGGCTCGATCTCGAGCGGGCCGAGATTGTTGCCGTTTGCGACAAGGATCTTGCAAAGGCTGAAACTGCGGCAACCCTGATGCCCGGCACGGTGCGTGCCTATGACGATGCGGCTGCCATGATGCAGGTGGAAAAGCTTGATTTTGTTGATATCGCCACCACGACGCCGTCGCACCGGCCATTGGTTGAAATGGCCGCTCGGCACGGCGTGTCGGCAATCTGTCAGAAGCCCTTCGCGGATACGCTGGAGGACGCGCAAGCGATGGTGGCTGCTTGCGACACCACCGGCGTGAAGCTGATGGTCCATGAGAATTTTCGCTGGCAAAAGCCTTTTCGCGAGATGGCACGGATTGTCGCTTCAGGCGCACTGGGCCGGTTGAACTATGCCCGCTTCAGCTTTCGGCATGGGTATGACAATTACAAGAATCAGCCTTACCTCGCCGAGATCGAGCGCTTCACGATCATGGATGTGGGATTGCATCTGTTCGATCTGGCGCGGCACTTCCTGGGCGATGTCGACAGCCTGTTCTGCCGCACCCAGCGCCTGAACCCGATCGTACGCGGTGAAGACAGCTTTCATGCATCGCTGCGACACAGTTCGGGGGCGGTGTCGATTTGCGAGACCAGCTTCTGGACAAGGTGGCACCCACACCCCTTCCCGCAGACCTTTGCTTTACTGGAAGGCGACCTTGCCACGCTCGAATTGCGGCAGGATTTCAAACTCTTTCTGCATCGCGATGGATCGATCGAGGAAATCGCCGCCACGCCCGCGATACCGGAATGGGGCGGCGCCCCGTGGCACGGGATTCAGGAAAGCGTCATTGCGATCCAGTCGCATTGGCTGGACTGCCTGCGCGATGACGCCACTCCAGCCCCGTCTGGCGCCGATAATCTTAAAACGCTGACGCTGGCCTTGGCGGCCTATGACAGTGCCGAACGCGATACGGCAGTCAGGATCATCGAAGGAGGCTGGAAATGACGCGCCTGCGGGCGAGCTATCTGATCGAAACCTCGATGCGGCCCGCCGATGCAGCAGCCATCATGGCGGGGGAGCAATCTACAGGGACGTTCGTTAAACTGGCGGCCGAGACGGATGAATTCTCGCGGCGGTACGCCGCAAGCGTCGATGACGTCACGTCGATTCAGGAGATCGAAGGGCCGTCGTTGCCCGGTGCAGGCGTTTACCCGGATGCGAATGGAAAGGTTACCTGGCGGCAGGCGCAGATCGAGCTGTCCTGGCCGCTGGACAATCTCGGGCTGTGCCTGCCCACGGTGCTGGCGACTGTCGCGGGCAACCTGTTCGAGCTGCGGCCCATGTCGGGCCTGCGTCTGCTGGACGTTTGCTTCCCGCCCGAGTTCCTGACGCGCTACCGCGGCCCGAAATTCGGGATCGACGGGACGCGCCGACTGTCGGGTGTGCACAAGCGGCCGATGATTGGCACGATCATCAAGCCCAGTGTCGGGTTGTCGCCACAGCAAACCGCCGAGCAGGTTGACCAGCTATGCGCAGGCGGCATCGACTTCATCAAGGATGACGAATTGCAGGCCGATGGCCCGCACTGCCCGTTCGAGGGTCGAGTTCGCGCGGTCATGCCTGTGATCGAGCGGCACGCCGACCGGTTGGGGCACAAACCCATGTTCGCTTTCAATGTCACCGGCGATCCTGAGCTGATGCGCAAACGTCATGATCTTGCGCTCGATTTGGGAGCGACCTGTATAATGGTCTCGCTCAATTCGGTCGGGATCAGCGGATTTCTGGATATTGCGCGCCATTCGCAACTGCCTGTCCATGCCCATCGCAACGGCTGGGGGTATCTGTCGCGTCATCCTATGCTTGGCTTTTCCTTCATCGCCTGGTCGCGCTTCTGGCGGTTGGCAGGGGCCGATCACATGCACGTAAACGGCCTGCGCAACAAGTTTTGCGAGCACGACGCATCGGTGATCGCCTCGGCCAGATCCTGTCTTACGCCGATGTTTGCCCCCCCCCACGCCCCTTGCACCGTGATGCCAGTGTTTTCTTCGGGTCAGACACCTGAACAGGCATGGGACAGTTTTGCGGCAGTCGAGTCCGTGGACCTGATCCACGCTGCGGGCGGTGGGATTACCGCGCATCCGGACGGTATCGGTGCGGGTGTCCGGGCACTGCGACATGCATGGGATGCGGCCGCACAAGGGGTAAGCAAGATGCAGGCGGCCAGCGAAAGCCTCGAACTGCGTACTGCGCTGGAATTCTTCGAACGCTGAACTGCCCAGAACTCCCTTCGTTTGCCTGATGACAAACGAGACTAAGCTTGACTTTGATGACCTCATCAGCTGATATGATGAGTATAAGAGGCTGACAACTTACCCATCATCCGGGCGATTCGTGGGAGGTAGCGGATGACTGAGACACCTGCAGTAAGCGGCAAAAGGGAAATGCCGCCCCTAGATGCCAGGCGCAAACCCATGAGCCGCGATCGCAAGGTCGGCTTGATGCTGCTGACACCGCTGATTGTTCTGGTCGTGGGGCTTACAGTTTATCCGATTATTCAGGTCATATTTCTGGCGTTTCATCAACAAGGGTTGTTCAGCCAAGAGTCAAGATTTGTCGGTCTCGGCAATTTCAATGAAGTCATGCAGCATGAGGGATTCACGCGCTCGATCAGGAATACCTTCGTCTTCACCTTCGGCAGCCTTTCCCTGCAGATGGCCATTGGCCTCGCCATAGCGCTGTTGCTCAACCGCGAGTTTCCTCTGCGCGCGCCTATCCGTGGGGTGATGCTGTTCTCTTACCTTGTTCCCTATGTCGTGGCGGCGATGACATGGAGGTTCATGTTCTCAGACGCTACGGGTATTCTTAACTTCTGGATACGGGAAACCGGCCTTCCCATTGCACCTTCGCCATTCGGGTCGCTGGATTGGTCGATGTTCGGCGTGATCCTCGTGAACACATGGAAGAACTTTCCGTTCATGGTGATCGTCTTTCTGGCACAGCTTCAGACAATTGACAGGCAGCTTTACGAAGCCGCATCAGTGGATGGAGCCAGCGCATGGCAACAGTTCCGACACATCACCCTCCCGTCACTTATACCGATCATGCTGGTGGTCGGGATGCTCCGCACAATCTGGAATTTCAACAATTTCGAGGTTGTCTTCCTCTTGACGCAAGGCGGGCCACTGGGGCGAACAGAGACTCTGCCACTCTACATTTACCGCTTCGTCTTCGGCGAGTTCAGCCTCGGCAGAGGCGCTGCGCTGGCCGCGATTGTGTTCCTGATCCTGTTGGCTATGTCGCTGATCTATTGGCGCCTTTATGAAAAAATGCAGGAGCGTTTCTCATGAGCGTGGTCGTAAAGAAAAGATATGTTGCGGGCGAAATGAGCCCGCGAGCCCGCAAGGCCGCCGCAAAGAAGCGGTTTGAGAAAACCCTCGTCACGCTGTGTGCGGTCGCTGTATTGATGATCGTCTTGCTGCCGCTCTTTTGGATGCTGCTATCCAGTTTCAAGCCGAATACCGAATTATTCCAGCGGCCACCGCGTGCAATGCCACAGGCGCCGACCTTCGAGCATTATGTGGAGCTATGGAACTTCACCAGTTTTCCGCAATATTTCCTGAATACCTTCTGGGTTGCGGGTATTGCCTGTGTGGTCGGGGTTTTCGTCAGCCTCATCTCGGTTTATGCGGTCACGCGGTTCGAGTTTATCGGTGCGCGGCCGTTCACATTCTGTGTTCTGCTTATCTATATGCTGCCGCCGATCCTGCTGGCGCTACCTTTCTTCCGGATATGGTTTAATCTGGGGATGTTGAACAGCTTGCCAGCGCTTGCGATCACATATCTGACGATCACGCTGCCGTTCTCATTGTGGATTCTGCGGCCGTATATCGAGGCAATCCCGCGTGCGCTTGAAGAGGCCGCGATGATAGATGGCTGCACGCGATTTCAGGCATTCAGGAAGGTCATCGTCCCACAGGCATGGCCAGGCGTCATTGCGTCGTTTGTCTTCACTTTTGTCGTGGTGTGGAACGAGCTTCTGTATTCGCTTGTCCTGATCAGCGACGAAAGCAAGCGCACTGTATCGCTCGGAATCGCTTCTCTCATTCTGGAAACGTCCGTCTACTCATGGGGGCTGGTGAACGCGGCAGGGGTGTTGGCGACTGTCCCTGTTTTGTTCTTATTCGCGCTTGCGGCCCGTCATATGGTTTCGGGTCTCGGGGCGGGGGCGGTGAAGGGCTGAGGAGGGCCTTCATCAGACTATCAACCACAGTGGAGGAATATGTCATGGACTACAGGAACACAGCCGCAATCGCTGCATTGATGACCGGGATGGTCGCAGGTGGCATCGCCCATGCCCAGGGCATTGAGACTGTCCGATACCTCAATCAGGAAACTGACCCTGTCGTCGTGGGCGTTCAGCGCCAATGGGTCGAGGGATTCGTCGAACAAAATCCGGGGATTGATGTGATCCTCGAAGGTGCGCCAGCTGGCGTGATCAACCAACGCATAGCTACCTATGTCCAGGCTGGTGCCCCGCTTGATATCGTCCATGCCGATGGCGGTTCGGCGGCGCGGGCAGCGGCGGCCGGCCTTCTGGCACCACTCGACGATATTGTCGAGGCGCTGGGCGGGCGCGATGCGTTCCTGCCCGGCCGGTTGCTGACATATGAGGGATCAGTCTATTCCATCAATCAGGCCGCAACCTCGCCGCAGCTACACTACCGGAAGGATCTGTTCGAAGAGGCTGGTCTGGAACCCCCTGAGACATGGGAGGACTTGCTGAACGCGGCACAGACGCTGCATTCCGATGATGTTGCCGGCATTGCCTTGCCCGGGGGGGAAAACCGCGCCACCACGATCTACAGTGGGCTGTTCCTGTGGCAGAATTGCGGGGACTTCTTCAATTCGGACCTTGAGGTCACCATCGATACCCCCGAGGCGCATGAAGCACTACGCTTTTATGCCGAGCTTCTGGAATATGCGCCATCCGACGCAGTGTCCTGGGCGTTCAATGAGCCGATCGAAAGCTTCTGGTCAGGCCGTGCGGCGATGGTGCCCTATTGGCATGGGCTGGACCTGACGTTCCGTCAAAATCCCGCCCTGGTTGAAAATATCGGTGTGGTTCCGATGCCGGAAGGCCGGATGCGCGTGACGGAACAAGGGGGGCGTTTCCTGTCAGTTTTCGAGAGCACGGAAAATCTCGATGCGTCAAAGGCATGGCTTGAATACGTCTTTCAGCCAGAGAATGCGCGGATGTTGACCGAGATTCAGCCCATGCTCTATCCGCCTGTGACACAGGCGGCGCTGGACGAACTCAGGGAGTCGACCGCCCCGACCTTCGAGGCATATGGCGACATTCTCTTCGATGTTGTCTACGCTTCCCCCGAATATGCCTACAATCAGGTCTTCGACGGCGGCAGCATCAACCCCGAAACCTGTTCGATCGAACGTAGCGGGGTGCTGAAT
>PXES01000259.1 GCA_003564655.1 Paracoccaceae bacterium | reverse complement strand
GAAGCCGACCCGCGCCGCGCGTTTCTGCAACTTGACCGCCCGCATCAGCGCGGGCAGGCCCAGCGCCACATCGTCAAGCACCCCGCCCTGCGCCCGGGCCGCGCGCTCGGCGGCCTTGACGGCCTCCCAGTCACGCACCTGATCGTCGGCACTCTTGTCGCGCGAGGCGTCGCCGAAGACATGCGGATGCCGCGACACCATCTTGTCGCAGACCGCGCGCGCCACATCGGCAAAGGTGAAATGCCCGGCCTCCTCGGCCATCTGCGCATGATAGACCACCTGCAACAGCAGATCGCCCAACTCGCCCAGCAATCCGTCCCAGTCGCCCTGTTCGATGGCGTCGGCGACCTCATAGGCCTCCTCGATCGTATAGGGCGCGATCGAGGTGAAATCCTGCTCGATATCCCATGGACAGCCCGTCCTGGGGTCACGCAGCGCGCGCATAATGGCGCGCAGCCGTGCCGCACTGCCCTCGGGCGCGAAGATCAGCGGGTCGTGGGACATATGCGGGCCCTCCAGCGGCTCTTGTGCCCCCGGTGTTACAGCGCCGGTCGCGCCTGTCCAGTCCTGAGCATGTGAACAAGGACGCTCAGCACCGCCACGAGCGCCACGACCACTCCGCCCTGCACCAGCCCGCTGCCGCCCAGATTGGCGACCAGCACCCCGACCAGCGCCCAAAGCAGCGTTAGCGCGTATTCCGGGGCATGCGGGCGCATGACATAGATGCCGATCCCCAGCGCGATGGCCAGTGCGACCGCGATCATGGCCGCGACCTCGCCCGAGGCCAGCCCGTAGCCGCCCAGCAAGATGCCCAGCGACACATGCGCCGCAGCCGTCAGCCAGCCCGCATAGATCGCGACCGGCGCCTGCGCCAGCCAGCGGTCGCGCGCGGGCGCCACGAGCAGCGCCCAGATCGCTGTGCCCATCATCCAGAAAATCAGCATCGCCGACCATTCGGCGCTGACCCCGGCGAGCCACAGCCAGACCGCGCCGGGGCCGAGGCTCAGGATGAGAGGCCCCTGCATCCGCGCCCAGTCGGACGCCCCCCGCCGTACGAACACACCGACACCCGCGCTGACAAGAAGCCAGAGATAGATCAGCGACCAGATCCCGAAGGCGTAGCCTGCGGGCTGAACCGGCGGGTCGATCTGGGCAACCGGAAAGCGGTCGGCGTCAAAGCCCGAAAACGGGTCCGTGACCAGCGGCGAGACCACGAAGGCGAGTGTCGCAAGGGCGGCGAGAAATGGCAGAGCTGCTTTCATGAGCCGCATATAATCCCGAACCGGTCGCAGTCACACCCGTGACCCTGCACAATGCTGTGGCCTTGCCCCCGCCCTGCGTGGCGCGCAAGGGTGGGTGGGTGGGCGCGCCAGGCGGGGCGGGGGCAGGGGCAATCGGCAGCTCAGCGCGTCTCGATCTCGGTATAGTCGCGCCGGGGCGCGCCGGTATAACGCTGACGCGGGCGGCCGATCTTCTGCTCGGGATCCGAGATCATTTCCTTCCACTGCGAGATCCAGCCAACCGTGCGCGACAGCGCGAAGATCGGCGTAAACATCGATGTCGGGAAGCCCATCGCCTCGAGGATGATCCCCGAGTAGAAATCCACATTCGGATAGAGCTTCTTCGAGACGAAATACTCGTCCTCCAGCGCGATCCGCTCCAGTTCCTTGGCGATCTTGAGCGTCTCGTTATCCTCGATTCCCAGAAGCCCCAGCACCTCGTCGGCGGATTGCTTCATCACCTTGGCGCGCGGGTCGAAATTCTTGTAGACGCGGTGGCCGAAGCCCATCAGCTTGAACGGGTCGTCCTTGTCCTTGGCGCGGGCGATGTATTCGGGGATGCGGTCCACTGTCCCGATCTCGCGCAGCATTTCCAGACAGGCCTGATTCGCCCCACCATGCGCTGGCCCCCAGAGGCAGGCGATACCTGCCGCGATACAGGCAAACGGGTTCGCCCCCGAAGAGCCCGCCAGCCGCACTGTGCTGGTCGAAGCGTTCTGCTCGTGATCGGCATGCAGCATCATGATCCGGTCCATCGCGCGGCTCAGGATCGGGTCCACCACATATTCCTCGGCCGGGACCGAGAAGCACATGTTCAGGAAATTGCCCGCATAATCGAGGCTGTTCTTGGGGTAAACGAAGGGCTGGCCGATGGAATACTTGTAGGCCCAGGCGGCGATGGTCGGCATCTTGGCGATCATGCGGATCGCCGCGACCTCGCGCTGCCACGGGTCGTTGATATCGGTGCTGTCATGATAGAAGGCCGACATTGCACCGACCCCCCCGGTCATGATCGCCATCGGGTGGCTGTCGCGACGGAACCCGCGGAAGAAATACTGCATCTGTTCGTGCAGCATCGTGTGCCGCGTCACGCGGGTCTCGAAATCCTCCAGCTCGGCGGCCGAGGGCAGTTCACCATAGAGCAGCAGGTAGCAGGTTTCGAGGAAATGCGATTTCTCGGCCAGTTGCTCGATCGGATAACCCCGATAGAGCAATTCGCCCGCATCGCCGTCGATATAGGTGATGGTCGATGAACAGGCCGCGGTCGAGGTGAAGCCCGGGTCATAGGTGAAGACATCGCCCTGAGCATAGAGTTTGCGAATATCCACCACATCCGGCCCCACAGAGGGTTTGTGCACCGGCAGGTCGATCACCTTGTCGCCGATATGCAGCTTCGCGTTTTCCTGAGTTTCTGCCATTGCGCATCCTTTCCAAAAGGCCTGCGGGCAGCATACCGCGCAGACGAACCTGCGTCATCAGGGACCGGAAGGCGCCGCCGCATCGGCCAGCCGGGCCAACGTTTCGTCGCGCCCCAAAACGACCATCATATCAAAGACGCTGGGGGTGCTGGTCCGCCCTGCAAGCGCCGCACGCAGGGCCTGTGCAAGTTTGCCGAGCCCCAGACCATGCGATTCTGCCAGAGCTGCGACCTCCCCTTCCAAACTGTCCCGCGCCCACGTAGCATTTCGCAGTCGCGGCGTCAATTCATTCAGTATACTACGGGATACATCGCCCAGCGCGCGCGCTGCTTTCTCATCCGGCTCGACGGGGCGGGTTGTCAGTATAAAATGTGCCTTGTCAAGCAGTTGGCTGAAACTTTTTGCCTTGTCCTTGACCAATGGCATGGCCCGTCCGAGGCCGTCCCGCTGCGTCTCTGACAGGGCGGGCGCCCCCGTCGCGGCCAGATAAGCGTCGAGTTCATGCAGCAGTGCAGCATCCTCTGCCATGGACATGTGCTGCGCGGTCAGATGATCGAGTTTCTTGAAATCCAGCCGCGCGGGGGATTTGCCGATGCCGTCCAGATCGAACCACTCCCGCGCCTGCGCATCGGAGAAGACCTCGTCATCGCCATGGCTCCAGCCAAGCCGCGCTAGGTAGTTGCGCATCGCCGCTGACGGGTAACCCATGGCCTGATATTCCTCGACCCCCAGCGCGCCGTGCCGTTTCGACAGTTTCTTGCCGTCCGGCCCGTGGATCAGCGGGATGTGCGCCCAGACCGGCACCGGCCAGCCCATTGCGGTATAGACCAGCATCTGCCGCGCGGCGTTGTTGAGGTGATCATCGCCCCGGATCACATGCGTCACGCCCATGTCGTGATCATCGACCACCACGGCGAGCATGTAGGTCGGTGTCCCGTCCGAGCGCAGCAGCACCATGTCGTCAAGCTGGTCGTTACGGATGCGCACATCGCCCTGAACCCGGTCGCGGATGACCGTTTCCCCCTCCAGCGGCGCCTTGATGCGGATCACATACGGGGCGTCGGGATGCGACGCGGGATCAGCCTCGCGCCAGGGCGAGCGATAGAGGGTCGAGCGCCCTTCGACGCGCGCGGCCTCGCGGAACATCTCGATTTCGTCTTGTGTGGCAAAACACTTGTAGGCCTGTCCCGCCGCCAGCATCTGCCGGGCGACCTCGGCATGGCGATCGGCGCGGGCGAACTGGCTGAACGGTTCGCCATCCCAGTCGAGCCCCAGCCATTCCAGGCCGCGCAGGATCGCCTCGGTCGCCTCGGGGGTCGAGCGCGCGCGGTCGGTATCCTCGATCCGCAGCAGGAACTGCCCGCCCCGCCCGCGCGCGTAGAGCCAGTTGAACAGCGCCGTGCGCGCGCCGCCGATATGCAGAAACCCCGTCGGCGAGGGCGCGAAACGCGTTACGACAGCGTCAGACATGCGGGGCACTCCGTTCTGGACCGCCGGGCTGATTAACCATTTGGAAACCAGTTTCGGCGCAATGT